>JAFGQJ010000419.1 GCA_016935715.1 Spirochaetales bacterium | reverse complement strand
TGGGATTCCAGGTCGTAGGGAAACGGCTGCTCCACGTAGAGCAGCATCTGGTAGGTCTCGGGCTCCTCCGCCAGCAGGCCATCCAGGATCTCGTTGACGTAGGATGGCTGCTCCACGGTGCAGTTGAAGTCAGCGGTGAGCCAGAGCACGCCGAGTTCCCGGCCCAGGCGACTCACCTGTACGAGCCTCTGGTAGTCCCAGGCCGAATCGTTTCCCCGCAGCTTCACCTTGAGGCAGGCCAGGCCGTCGCGCTGGATCCAGTCAGACAGCACCACCGGGTAGCCGTCCTCCGGTTCCTCCCCGGTGCGTTCTTCGTCGGAAAGAAGGTCCGTGCCTCCAACCAGGTGCCAGGCCGGCAGCCGCACAGGCACGGGCCGCTGAAAGAAATCCTCAGGGTACGCGTCCGCGAAATCGACACCGGAGCCCGGCTCGGGTTCCAGGTAGGCGGAGAGGTCCCGGTTCATGAACACGGCGTTGTAGGTTTCGTACACGGGCAGGTCGTGAAGCATCCCGTAAGCGTCGTGGAGCGCCATATCGAAGGCGGATGCGCACACCAAAGCCCCGAGCCATGGCAGCGGCTCCTCACTCACGCGATCGCCATTGAACCGAGTCAGCAGCTGAGGAAGAACCTGCTCGATGAAGGCATGGCCGATCTCCATCGGATGTCCCCATTCGTCGAAACCGGCCCAGGCCGGGGCCAGCCGCAGGCAAAAATCCCGCAGCACCCCGTCCCGGTACTCATGGGACAGGCCGCCGGGCCAAACCCAGCTCACCGCAAGCGGGGTTTCCCCCCAACCTTGCCCGCTGTGCCGGGCGGAATCGCGAACAGTCATGCAGACCCTGACAACCGTTCCCCGGGTGGTGATCTCGGTTCCGAACTTGAGGGGGATGCGGTTCTCGACCGGAAGAAAATACAGTCGCACAGCCGCAGGACGAACGTCGCCTCTCATGCTTGCCTCCGCACTCCTTGTGAAATGAACGCCCCCGGCATCGCCGCCCCGGCGCAGTCTCCCGGACGTTCGAGGAGTCGCCTTCGATCTATTCGAAACCAGCTTGATGATAGCCCCAGCCAAGGGACGGTTCAAGTCACGGAACGTCCGGCTCCGATCAGCCGGCCGGCCCGCCGCCGCTTTCTCCCTTCAGGTAGCCGGCCAGCAGGGGCTGCAGCTTCTTGCGGGAGCGTCCGGCGTCGGCCTGGGTGAAGCAGCGCAGGCTTCCCCCTTCCGAGCCCTCGACGATCCCGGCGCCGGGTTGCAGCGGCGAAAGGCCGACCCCGGAGCCGTCCAGGAAGCCAACGATGCGTTCGACCAGACCGGCGTCCGCGCTGTACACGGCCAGCTCGCGGCGGAACTCCGGCCTGGCGTGGGCGCACATGACCAGCAGGAGATCCAGTTCCCTCGAACGAGCGAAATCGCCGACGGCGGTCCCGAGCTGCGGGTCCCCGTCGATCCATTCGCCCAAGGGCAGCAGCGCGGAGCTGATTCCGCACTTCAACGCCCCGAGCCGGTACTCCTTGTAGTCCCTGCGCAAGATGTCCCGCGTGCTCAAGCCCGACACGTTGAACTTCTCCGCCTGCAGCCGGTCGAAGAGGCTCTGGCGGACGGCTCCGGTGCGCTGCAGAAGCCGCTCCGCCGCCTGCTCGTCCCTCGGCGTGACCCGCTTCGCCGCCGGATCCAGGTTGACGGTGTCCAGGAGTATGGTGCCCAGCAGCAGCAGGGACACTGCAGGGTCCGGCGGCTGCGGACCGGACTGCAGGAGCCGCTCGGCCACCAGCGTGGCCGCAGAGCCCACCGGGGCGATGATCCTCCCGGCGTCGGGGTACAGGCCCTCGTCTTCATGGTGGTCCAGGATCCCCTCGACGATCGGACCCCAGGCCCGCCGCGGTTCGGGCAGACGGTTGTGGTCCACCAGCACCAGGCGGAGGAGGCCCTGGGCATGCGCCCGATCCAGGTCGATATCATCCAGGAAGATCAGGTTGTCGACCTGCACGCCGGCCTGTGCAAACAGCCAGACCGCCTCCGGGCGCAGCCGGAAATCTGCCCACGGGATATTCATCACCGGCACGGTGATCCGCTCGCCGTTTCCCCGGGCCAGGAGCCAGGCGTAGGCCACCGGGGAGGCCATCGAGTCCAGGTCGGCGGCCTCGTCGCCCAGGACCGCCCGGACAGGCCGCCCCCGGACCTGCTCGGCCAGCCCGGCCAGCCAGCGGTTCACTTTCACGGAACCCCGTTGTTTGCGCCCCTGGTCTCTGCTCACAGGATCTCCAGCTGCGCCTTTTGGGGTGCTTCGCTGCATCCCACAAGGTTCGGACGGTTCGTGGAAACTGTCAAGGCCGAGGGAGCCGGCGAGTTTCGTCTACTGAGTCGATCCGAAGTTCCCCGACAGGATCCGCTGTTCTGAAGCCAGCTCCGCGATCCTGGCCACGGTCCGCCAGTTCCGGCTCGTTACCTGAACCCCGAGCAGCTTCTCGACGCTGGCGGCAATCTTGGATCTGCCGATGCCCTCGGGAGCATGCAGATAAAAAATGCGTCCCTGCAAAGAGAACCGTTCACTGTCCTTCCTGATTTTTTCCATGGATTCCAGGTCGGGATTGTCCGGCTCGGCGACCAGGAAGCTAAGGTGCAGTGTCTTCGACTCTGACTCGGCTTCGGGGAACGGGTTTGCTTGGAGGGCCTTCTGAATCTCGGACGGGTCAAATAGAAGCACTCGGGGTTCGAAATCGAAGCGCTTTCTGATCTCCCTGCTGATCCTGGCAGCGATCGTCGCGGGTTCATCCTCCGCACTCCGAAAGACCACGTTTCCGCTCTGTATGTAGGTCTTGACGTCCTGGAGATCCAGGGATTCGAGAATCCCGACCAGGTCCTTCATAGGCAGTACCCCGGTGCCCCCGACGTTGATTCCCCGGAACAGGGCTACATAGGTCTTAATCATCTGTTTAATTGCGGCCGGATAGGAATCCGTCAGCCCTGGTAGGCAATCACACGGATGATGCCTATCGTTGCTCCCGAATCGTCGGCTGTGCAGGTATCGCTGACAGAGACAACTGAACGGATGTCGTTTTCCTTCAGAAAGGCGTTGACCTGATCGTCCAGTGTTTCCAGCTCCCGCATTGTGTGGAAGGGTTTCAGCTCGGATGTAAACGTTTTGACTTTCATGCGATTTTGACTCCTCTCGATTTTTTCCGTCTGTTCTCCGCCGCCTCGTCGTCAGCCTTCTTCGCGGCTTTCTTGGTGATGCTCCTGGCGGATTCCTGCGTGTCCTTCCTTGGACTCATAGGGACCCACATCCTCGCAACAGTTGACCGTTGAACATTAATATTACTATTTTAATAATAATAAATGCTTCCAACCATGGGAAAGGAAAACAGACCATGAACAGACCAATTTGGGTTGTTTCGATTTTGATGCTGTGCGCGGCTGTGTCGTGGGCGCAGACCAGCGACCTCCCCGCCGGGGAGTCAAACAGCCGGCAACGCCTCAACGATTCGCCGCGGCACGGAGAGTGGGTGACCTACCCGGTGGAGGGAGGCGACAGAGTGGAGGCCTGGCTCGTGTATCCGCAGCGCGATGACCCTGCACCGGTGGTCGTGGTCATCCACGAGAATCGGGGATTGAACGACTGGGCCAGGGCCGTGACGGACCAGTTTGCCGCAGAAGGTTTTATCGCCATCGCTCCTGATTTTCTCAGCGGAAAAGCCCCCGGCGGAGGGGGAACCAGAGCCGTGGACCCGGACGGCGCGAGAGATCTCATCCGAACGCTGGATCAGGAGGAGATCTTCGATCGCCTTCGCGGGGCGGTTCGGTTCGCTACATCGCTGCCGTCTGCTGCCGAGCAGTACGCGGTGGTCGGTTACTGCTGGGGAGGAGCAAACAGCTTCGCCTATGCTACTCGAGATCCGAATCTCGATGCAGCGGTCGTGTTCTACGGGACATCCCCCGCCACCGAGGCTCTGAGAAATATCCAGGCGCCCGTGCTCGGCCTGTACGGCGGTGCGGACAACCGCGTCAATGCTACGATTCCCGAAGCGGAAGCGGAGATGAAACGCCTCGGAAAGCGCTATGAAATCGAGATATTCGAAGGCGCCGGACACGCCTTCCTGCGCGGTCAGGATGGTCAGAACGGTGCCAACATGGCGGCTACGAGGAAAAGCTGGCCCCGGGTCATCAGCTTCCTCAGGAACGAGCTCTAAGCCCGCGTGACGGTGGAAGACAGTCGGGGATGGGGCGTGCAGCCAGCGGTGCCGTCCCCGGCATCCGATTTCAGAGAACTATAATCTCCCGGCGATAACTGGTCAGTTCTTTCAAGCCTTCCGGCGTGACCAGGACGCCGTCTTCATAACGCAGCCCATAGCTTCCGTCGGACAGCCAGATGTCTATATTGAAGAGCATGTTCGGCTGAATTGTGAACTCCGCCTGTTTCGCCAGCCACAGACCTTCCACCTCCGAATGTCCGGTTCCGTGGGCCGGTCCGTACAGGGTGAAATCCTGGAAACCGTAACGGGCCAGGATCTCATAGTATCCGTCGAACACTTCGGAAGCTCTGACTCCGGGACGGATCGCACGCAGAGCGTAGCGCACCGCCTCCAGGGCCACCTCCATCAGCTTGCGGGCCTCACGGGGAGGCTCGCCGATGGAAAAGGGGCGGCACATGTTGCCGCAGTAGCCCATGTACTTGGCACCGAAGGTGAACTGCACCAGCTCGTTCGGCTGGATGGCTCTGTTCGTCGAACGGCAGAGGCTCAAAGTAGTGTTGGGCCCGGAACAGACCCAGGCCGGGTAGGGATTGCCCTCGGCACCGTTGTTCAGCATGACCGAACGAGCCGTTGCTTCCAGCTCCCATTCGGTCTTACCCGCTTGGGAGGCAGCCAAAGCGGCTTTCATAGCTTCTTCAGTGATGCGGTAGGCCTCGATGATATAAGGGATCTCTGCCGCGGTTTTGATCGTCTCCACCCGCAGGATGAGATCGTCCGCAGGCAGAAACTCAGATCCGGGAGCTGCTTTCCTGAGGTCCTCGAAAAGAATATGTGGGAAAATGTTCCAGTTCCCGATTCCGATCCGTCGAGGCACTTCACCGCAGACCCTTGGCAGAATCTGAGCGAAACTCTCGCCGCTGACCTCCGGAACCCATTGCGGGGCGGAGGTCTCCACCAAAAGGGTATTGATTACGATATCCGCGTCCCGGGAAAAGACCTTCGCGAACTCGTAGGACTCCGGTCCTCCGGTAACCAACACGGCCCGTCCCTTGGGGGGTACGATGACGCCGGCGAAGTCGAAGAAGGGCCAGAATCCGGTTAGAAAGCGTGAGGTCGCCGACTCACATTCGCTGGCATAACCGACAAAGACCTCGATTCCCTCCCTTTTCATCTCCCCCTGCAGCCGTTTTACCCGGTCGCTGTATTCAGAGGATGGTAGGGGATTCAATCTCATACATTCCTCCCGTTTTTTCTCGTCGAGCCAGCGGTTCTCAAACCGAAGTATTCCATGGGCTCCACGACTGTATCGCAAGCATAACAAAGACTTCGTCCAACGGCGAGGGATTTTCTCACAATCCCCGAACGGGGCATTAATCGCAGCTGTTGTGCTCGTACTCCTTGCCGGATCGGCTAGCTTCGGCAGGCTTCCTCGTACATGGCCAGTATATTCTCAGGAGGAATATCGGCCTGTAGATTTTGTATCGGAGCGAACACGAAGCCTCCGCCGGGCTGCATCACTTCGATGCGGCGGCATACATCCCGGCGAACCTCCTCCGGGGTACCCCGGGGAAGCACGCTCTGCACGTCTGCGCCCCCGCCCCAGAATGCGATCCGATCCCCGAACCGCTCCTTCAGGCTCTCCACATCCATGCGAGCCGC
>JAFGQJ010000098.1 GCA_016935715.1 Spirochaetales bacterium | reverse complement strand
GCCCGTGGCCAATGGGGAGAAAGGCCATGAAGAGGCTGTCTGCTGCTACCGCAACAGCGGGATCTGCGACCAGGGTACGGCCTGGGATCCGCCGATTCACTGCACCATGTTCCGGGATGAACGGTTCAAGCTCAACGTGTACCACGGGGAGCGCTTTGGTGAGCTCTACGACATGCTGGAGGATCCCCGGGAGCTCAACAATCTATGGGATCACCCGGATTACGTGAGGGTGCGACTGGACCTTACGGAGAAGCTGACGGAGTGGATGTTCCGCCAGGAGTTGAGAAACGATGCCCGGGGCGGAGAAGCGCTTCCGGATCCGAAAAAACGCCTGGTCAATGCATTGAAATAAACCAACAATACCGAGGTGAAGAAGATGACAGCCAAAGAAAGCAAGCAACTGGAAGGAGTGATTCCGGCGATCATCACCCCGATGACCGAGGAGGGGAAGATCGACTACGGTCTGCTGGAGAAGCAGGCCGGTTATCTGTCGGAAGCGGGGGTGCACGGGTTCTTCATCGGGGGCACCACGGCGGAGGGAGCCTACCTGAGCACCGAGGAGAAGGGGCAGTTGATCAAGACGGTGCGCGGCGTGAGCCGGGGCAGACAGTTTCTCTGCGCCGCCTACATCGAGCCCTCCACGGCCGCTGTTCTCGAGCAGATGCGGGCGCTGGAGGCCACGGAGCCGGACTACGTGGTCGCCGTGACCCCCTACTACCTGGCCATGCGGCAGGAAGATATTGTGGAGCACTACCGCCGGGTCGCCGCCGCTGCCCCGGCCCCGCTGATCCTGTACAACATCCCGGGAAACACCCACAATCCGATCGCCCTGGAGACCATCATGGAGCTGGCCGGGGAGAAAAACGTCGCCGGCATCAAGGATTCCACGGGCAATTTCGTCGGCTTCAGCCGGGGTGTGCTGGGTAAAAATCCTCAGGGGTTCGTCTGGATCCAGGGGGAGGACTACCTGGACGGACCATCCCTGATGATCGGCTGCCACGGCATCGTGACCGGGCTGGGCAACGCCCGCATCGAGCCCTACATCCGCATCTATCGGGCCGCCCGGGAGCAGGACTGGCGGACCGTGCGGGAGTGCCAGGCGCAGATCAATGAGCTCTACGGCATCATCCGCCTGTGCGGCAACTCCATCGCCGCGGCCAAGGCGGCCGCGGAGCTGTCCGGCCGGGGCAGCCGCTGGATGCGCCAGAAGACGCAGAGTCTGACGGACGGGCAGATGAAGGAGACGGCGAAGATCCTGGAGGCCTTCGACCGGGGATAGCTCAACTCCGCGGCGCCCGAGTTGCCGGCCCCTCTCCGGCCCGGCGCCAGAATGCAAGCACAGCTTCCAGGGGGATCTCCCCGAACTCCGCGACCGCCCAATCCCCCTCTTCCACGGCCGCGCTCAGGGCGGCGACCAGGGGCAGGGAGGGACGGTGTCCGCTGGCGACGGGAGACCAGTACACGGTAAAGGGTGCTCCGACTGCTGCGATCCCGCGGAGGTACGCCAGCACCGCCTCCGCAGGCACGTCCGGCGGAACGATCACCACCGCTCCGTCCAGCTGCACCGCAACGACCGGGCGGGTCAGCTCGACGACCTGCTCCAGGGCAAGCCCCCCGGTATTGATCATGATCACCTTCCCTCCCGTGTCGACGGCCCCGAAGGCTTCGATCAGGGCTCTGCGCTCGTCGAAGGGAAGATGCATTAACTCGCTGGTGGCGCCCAGGGCGAACTAACCGCTGCAGGAGGGCAGGGACAGGAAGGTTTCGGCCAGCCGCCGGGTCTGCAACCCGCTACACCGGATGCCGCAGCTGCTCGCCCTTCAGGAAGCGCAGGACCTCCTCCGCCGCCTTGCGCCTCAGCTCCCTCTCGCTGTCCTCGCTGTACCAGGCCATGTGGGGCGTTATCAGGACATCCCGGCGTTCGAGGAAGGACGCGGTGCCGGGATCCGAGTAGTCCAGAGGTTCCTGCCAGACCACGTCGGCGCCGAAGAACGAGACCCTTCCCTCGGCCATGGCCGCTTCCAGGGCACGGCGGTTGACCAGGGCGGCGCGGCTAGTGTCGATCGTGACGCCCGCCGGCTCCAGCACGCTCCTCTCTTCCTCGATCGAACTGTGGCGCATGTCGGTAATCAGTACCTTCATCTCCAACCTATCCCGCCGCCTCTCATTCATCGGCGGCAAGCGGCAGCTCCCTGAGCCGCGGATACAGCGCCCGGATCCCGGGGTACAGTTCGCGGTAGATCCGGTCGTAGAGGCGCGTGTATCGGCGATGAGCCGTGGCGGAGGGCTCGACGGTCTCGGTGATGCAGCCCGGCTCCCGCAGGGCCGCATAATCGGGAAACACTCCCGCTGCCTTTCCCGCCAGCCAGGCGGCTCCGTAGTCGCTGCTCCGTGCTTCCCGCACGCAGTCGACCGTCCTGTTCAGGACATCCGCCAATATGCGGCGGAGCAGCCGGCTTGCTCCCCAACCGCCGGTGACGCGGATCCTCCCGTCCGTTTCCACTCCCGCTCCGCGCAGAAGCAGCGCGTTTCTGTAGAAGCTGAGGGCGATGCCCTCCATCGCCGACCTGTACAGATGCGCCGGGCCGTGGCCGGGGTGGAGGCCGAAGAGCACACCCCGGGCGTCGGGATCCCAGAGGGGAGCACGCTCGCCGAGAAAGTGGGGGAGCGTGAAAAGGCCGCCGCTGCCGATCGGCACCGCGGCTGCCTGCTCCTCCAGTGAGTCGAGCCGGCCGGTGTCCTGTGCTGCGGCCGCCGCAGCGGCCTGTCCGCCGGAGCGGAACAGCTGCAGCAGCCAGGCGAGCACCATGCCCCCGGCCGCCAGGCTGGCGTTGATCAGGTAGCCCCCGGGGTTCCAGGGCGCCCTGGTAATGTTCATGCCCGTGGGCCAAAGGGCCGTATCCGTGCAGATCCCCCAGCAGCTCGAGCTGCCCAGTACCATGGCGCTCTGCCCCGCCTCCAGGCACCCGCAGGCCAGGTACCCTGCAGCAGAATCGATCCCCCCGGCGGCCACCGGTGTTCCCGCCTTCAGGCCCAGCTCGGAAGCCGCCGCGGTGGTCAGAGTGCCGGCAATCTCGTCGCCGGGAAGAGCATCGGGGAGCTTGTCCGGGTCCATGCCGAGCTCCCCGAGCACCTCCGTATCCCAGCGATTGTTCCGGATGTCGTAGGCGATTCCGTACAGCCCTGCATGGCTTACATCGGTCAGCAGCCTGCCCGTAAAGCGCCCCAGCAGATAATCCTTGAGGCTGAGGATCTTCGCCGCCCTGCGGTACGCTCCGGGGAGGTGGTTGCGGATCCAAAGCGCCTTGATCAGGCCGTAGTAGGGATCGATGGGGTTTCCGCTGAGCTGCCGGACGCGCTGTTCCCCGATGCGGGCCCGCACCTCATCGGCCTCGGCTGCGGCCCGCCGGTCCATCCAGAGGATGCAGGGCATCAGCGCCTCTGAATCGGCATCCACGGCCACCGCATCGGGAGCCATGGCGCTGAGGGCGAGCGCCTGAACCGCCGAGGGGCCGAGCCCCGCTGCTTCCATGGCCTCGCCGATGATGCTGCTGACTGCGGCGCGGAAGATCGACGCCTCCGCCTGAGCCTCTCCGGCCGCTGGATCGACCCAGCTGCGGGAAGCATCGTACCCCCGGCTTCGGCGCGCCAGCACCTCCCCTGCGGTGCCGAGCAGGGTGGCGCGTATCCCCGTGGTACCCAGATCGATTCCAAGCAGCGCTTTCATCCTCACCTGCCCGGCGAATCTTCAGGGTTCGATCACCGTCTTGAGGGCCCGCCCCCCGGCGGCGTGCAGGAAGGCCTCCGAGATGCGCTCCAGCGGGTAGCGGGCGTCGCACATCCCTTCGGTGAAGCCGGAGGCGATCAGCTCCATGGCCAGACGGTTGTGGTAGAGAGTCGAGCCGTATGTCCCGATGACGGAGGCGAGCTTGTAGTGCAGCAGGTTGCTGTCGAAGCGGATGCGGGATCGATCCGGGGGCAGGCCGGCAAAGTAGAGAATTTTCCCGTACAGTCCTGCCAGCTCCAGGGATGCCTCCTGCATCTCGGGAGAGGAGCAGGCCACGATCACCACGTCCATACCCCTGCCGTCGGTGAACTCCCTGCTCCGCTCGACGAGATTCTCCTCTGCGCTGTCGATCAGCCATGTGCCGGGGGGAAGGATATCCCGGACCCGCTGCAACCTCACGGGACGGATGTCCGCCATTGATACGGCGCCCAGGCCCCTGCGCAGCAGCAGCTTGGCGAGGAGCACTCCGATGGGCCCGGCTCCGATCACCAGCCCCCGACCGCCGAGAGTGACGGGACCGAGCCGCTCCAGCCCGTTCAGGGCGCAGGCCAGCGGTTCGGCGATCGTGTAATCCGACGGTGCCTGTCCCTCCGGCAGGGGATGGGGCAGGGCAAAGACGACGCTCCTGACTCCCCGGGCCGGCACCCGCAGGTATTCGGCAAATCCGCCGGGGTAGTGGTAGCCGATCGCTGTCTTGTTCGAACAGAACAGACCCCGCAGGCAGTTGCTGCAGCGGCCGCAGGGAATGCCCGGGGTGACCATGACCATCGACCCCCGGCCGTATTGCACCTCCTCAGCGGGGAAAGAGGAGCCGACCTCCTCGACCCGCCCGACGATTTCATGCCCGATGATTGCAGGCAGCTCGATCTTCCCGTGTCCGTGGCGAAAGATGCGCAGATCCGTGCCGCAGATCGCGCAGGCCTGCACCCGGACCAGGATCTCATCCGGGCCGATCCTAGGTTTCGCAATCTCCCGGATCTCGAATGTCCCCGGGGCTAGGAGAACGGCGGCTTTCATCATCCCATCATGGTACGGGCAAGCGCCCGTGCGGGTCAATTCCGCCTTCCACCGGGATGATGATGCGCTGACCCCGCCCCGCTGCGATATCGCACCCCCTTGGGCGGATCAGCTCGACTATATGTAAGAAAACATATATATTAGTATAGATGAGCCAGGCTCGCCGACCGAAGGACAGAATACTGGTCATCGAGGATGACCGGGAGATAGCTGCGGTCATCTCCATGAACGCGGAAGACATGGGGCTGAAGGCGGAGACAGCCGCCGACGGCCAGGCCGGGCTCCGCAAAGCCCTGGAGGGGGGATACGCCCTCATAGTCCTGGACCTGATGCTGCCGAAGCTCGACGGGATATCGGTTTGCAGAGGCGTGCGCGAACGGGATCCCCGCACCCCTATCCTCATGCTGACGGCGAAGGCCGAAGAGATCGACAGGGTGGTCGGACTGGAGCTGGGCGCGGACGACTACGTGACCAAACCCTTCAGCGTGCGGGAGCTCATGGCCCGCATTCGCGCTCTCCTCCGACGGGCGCAGGTCGGCGGCGCCCCGTCAGGCGATGCGGCCGGCCAGCCCGTCGTGCGGATTTCCGAGCTCGCGGTGGATTTCGAAAAGCGAAAGGTGAGCCTGGGAAACACCGTTTTGGAGCTCACGGTGAAGGAGTTCGATCTCCTCGGTCTCTTCGTCCGCAATCCGGGAAGAGCCTACAGCCGCGCGGATATCCTGGGTCTGGTGTGGGGATACCAGTTCGAGGGATACGAGCACACGGTGAACACCCACATCAACCGTCTGCGCAACAAGATCGAGGCCGATCCGGCCCATCCGAAATATCTGAAGACCGTGTGGGGGGTCGGATACCGGTTCGCCGAGGCGTCGGAGTTTCCATCGTGAGCCTGTTCCGCTCCTTCTACGCCAGATTGTCGGTCATCTTCCTCCTGCTGATTCTTGCCCTGGGCGCGGTGAGCCTGGCCGTCGCCTTCAGAGCCGCCGGGCATCTGTCCGATGAAGTCGAGCAGGAGCTGAACAGGGAATACGCGGCCAGCATCGCCGGCGAGCTTCAGCCCCTCGTCGAAGGGGGGTTCTCACAGGAAGGGATAAAGGACGCCATCCACTACATGATGGTTCTGAATCCCATGGTGGAGATCTATCTTCTCGATGAAGAGGGAACGATCATGGCCTATTTCACCCATCCCGAGGAGAACCTGAGCAGATGGTCGGTCGATCTGGATCCGGTGAAAGAGTTTATCAAGGATGAGGCCGGCGGACCGGTTCTTGGGGACGATCCGAGGACCCCGGGCATACGCAAGCCGTTTTCGGCGGCCTCCCTGCGCATGGGCGGCCGACAGGGGTACGTGTACGTGATTCTCCGGGGGCAGAGCTACGACAGGTCCCTCGAGAATCTGCGCAGCAGCTACTTTCTGCGCACCGGCCTCAGTACCTTCCTCCTTGCTCTGCTGGCCACGCTGCTGGCGGGACTTTCGCTGTTTTTTTTCCTGACCCGGCGGCTCCGGGAGCTGAGCTCTGCCGCCAGAGCCTTCGAGCGCGGCGATCTCGACCGGCGTGTTTCGGTGCGGGGCTCCGATGAGCTCGGAGCCCTTGGACGGGCGTTCAACGAAATGGCCGCCTCGGTCCAGGCAGGCGTGGAACAGCTGAAGGTCGCCGAGCAGCAGCGCAGCGATCTGCTGGCCAGCATCTCCCATGATCTGCGCAGCCCCCTCACCTCCATCAGGGGAAACCTGGAGACGGCCCTTCTCAAGGGAGGCACGCTGAGCGGTGAGGAAGGCCGCGGTTTCATGGAGACAAACCTGAAGAATGTCCTGAGCCTGCAGAAACTGGTGGAGGAGCTGTTCGAGCTGGCGAAGCTCGAAACGAAACAGGTGGAGCCGGTACGCGAGCCGTTCCAGCTGGGGGAGCTGGCGCAGGACGCCGTTCTCAAGCTGAAGCCGCGGGCCGTCGAGGGCGGTATCGCGCTGGAGGTGGAGCAGCCGCGGGAGCTGCCGCCGATCGTCGCGGATATCGGGATGATCGAAAGGGTGCT
>JAFGQJ010000418.1 GCA_016935715.1 Spirochaetales bacterium | reverse complement strand
AGGATCTCCTGGCCATCCGTGACCCCGGAGAGGATCTGGATCCGCTCGCTGTCCAATACTCTGGCCTCCACGATCCGCCTCTCGGGAGCGCCGCCGTTTTCGGGCGGAAGAAGCAGGAACGTTTCTCCCCCCTGATTGAACACGGCCTCCTGCGGAACGGCCAACACCTGCTCCTCCCGGCCGAGCAGGATCTGGCCGGTGAAGGAGTAGCCCGATAGCAGCTCGGCCGGAGGATCCTCGATCAGCACCTCCCCGTCGCGCACGGCCAGGCCGTTGGAGGTGACGCGCGCCTCGATCGCCAGGGAGAGGACGCTGCCCTTCACTTCCAGATCCGTCAGGGCGTCGAAAAAAAACCGCACCGGCTGGCCGGCACGCACCCGCGGAGAATCCAGCTCGTCGATCTGCACGGTCGCTTTGAAGGACGAGTCGTCGATGACCCGCGCTACCCGCCTGCCGGCGGCAACATAGTCATCGACCCGGATGTTCAGCTCTGAAATGCGGCCATCTATGGGGGAGCGCAGCACGTGATCCCGTACCGCCTGCGCCGCGATCTCCCGCTGCAGCTCCAGGATCTGAATCTCCCTGCTCGCCCCGGACAGCTTTTTCTGCTGCAGCTGCGCCTCGATGGCGGTCAGCTCGTAGCGGGCCTTGCCGTCGTCCAGACGGGCCACCACGCTTCCCCGATCAAGGGGGCTGCCGACCTCGACCGGTACTGCGGTCACCCTGCCTCCTACCGGAAAGGACAGGTCCCTGGCATCGATCGGTCTGAGATTTCCCGTGATCTCCACGGTCTCGGCGAACACGATCGATTCCACCGCGGCCATCCGGTACTGGTCCCGCCACTGTTCATTCGCTCTGCGATTGATTCGCAGGATCACGATGATGACCGCGGCAGCGCAGACCAGCAGGATCAATCCGAGAACCAGCCAGCCAATCCAGCGTTTGTTTCGTTTTTTCATTCTCTTTCCGGCTCCAGGGCCGCCAGGGCGTCTATCCTACTGGCAGCGATCAGTTTGTCCAGCTGGAGGGCTCGCGTTACGTAGTCCAGCTTCTCCAGCTCCCAGCGCAGGTCATCGAGCTCCTGCTCGGTAACGAGGCCGAGCTCGCGGCTCCGCATCCCCTCCTCCAGCTCCAGGGCCGCCAGGGTCCGCTGCTCCTCCAGGCTGTCCGCCCGAAACTCCAGATCTGCGAGCTCGAGGGCCAGAAGCTCCCGGGTCCGGAAATAGAGCTCCCGGGCAGCGGCAAGGTTCAGGCGGCCGATGTCCACCAGATTCTCCCGCTCTTTCAGGTTGATGCCCTCGATCTTCTTGTCCCGGAAGGACCAGCTGAACCCGACGCTCACGAACAGGGATCGTGTTTCCAGTATGCCACCGACTCCGGTCGTGAAGGCGAAGTCCTCGAACTCTCCGTCCACGGTCCCGGCCAGGGTCGTGGAGGTTTCCTCCGTGTCTTCGTCCAGGGTCGTGCCCAGAGCGCTGCCGATAAAGAACTTGGGTTTGGAGGGCTCCTTCTCCTCTTCCAGACGCGCTTCTTCCACCTTCACGGCCAATGAGGCCAGGTACACATCCGGGTTCTGCGCTACCGACTGCAGGGCAGGAAGCTCCAATCCCGCCATCGGTAGCTCTGTGGGCAGCTCTCCGACGGGCTCGCCGACGATCCGTTCCAGCTCCTTCTGAGCCAGGTCGAGCTTCTTCCGCTGCAGCTGCTCCTGCCGCTCGAGCCGGCTCACGGCGACCGCCAGCCGCCGCTCCCGGGCGCTGCCCGCGGCGTAGGTCTCCAGGGTCAACGCCTCCTGCCTGGCTTCCCTGGCCGCAGCCAGCTCCCTCTCCACCTCGGCAATCTGCTGTTCCATCCCCATCGTCGTTCGGAGCTGCTCCAGCAGGTCCTGCTCGACCTCCTTCACCCACTTGAGGACATCGACGCGTGCCTTCTCCGCGGCATAGCGATTCTGGGCCTGCTGGGCGTCGGTTAATTTTCCGGCCCCGACCAGCTTGTCCAGCGGCTGCCGAATGGCCACCTGCGGCAGCACGGTGAGCTCACCGGTGTCCACTCCGATGGCGGTGGGGAGCTCAGCCGAGATCTCGGTTTCCTTCTCCCTTCCCAGCAGCAGGGCAGCCGAAGGATTTAAGGTGATCAGCCAGTTCGGGTCATCGTCGCGGGGCTCGAACGAGTAGGCGGCTCGAATATCCCCAGTCGAGAACTCGAAATTCCGTCCGGGCGCCAGCCCGGCGCGTTCTATGCCCAGCAGCGTATTTTCCAGGACTTCGGTCAACACCTCGAGACGCATATCGTTTTCGAGCGCTCTGTCGAGCATCTGCCCCAAATCCATCGCGGATGTGGAAACAGAGAGGACCAGGCCGACGGCGATCAGGATTCTGAGCTTCATATTCTTAGTCGGGGTAATGGGAAATCACAGTACCTGCTGTTTGGATTTCGGTGCAGCGCTGGAGTTGCCCAGCACTGCGTCGGCGGACAGAGGTTGGACAAAAACACGTTCCGTGTTGGAAGAGGAGAATCACTTTTTGTTCAACCCAGGACGCCGCCGAAGCCGGCTATCCCGAGCCCAATCTCCCGGCGGCTGCCCGCCGACCGGGAAATTGTTCAATTTCTGAACATAATAGCACTCTTTTCTTTTTTTTCAAGTGCCTGGCCGCGGTATTCTTCAAGTTATTCGTCATGTTGTTCGCACGATGGATCGAGAAACCCGCGCCGTTGACGCGTCCAGGCGGCTGCATCCCGGCTTGTACCTGCGGGCGTTTCCTGGTATTTTCCAAGCCAACAGCACCGAAAGGGCCGAATACATGAAAGTCAAAAACGAAGAATTGGATCCCCAGGATTTCGAGGACGAGGGGCGGGCGTTCAGCAGGCTGTTCCAGATCGTCCGTCGGCTGCGGGGGCCGAACGGCTGCCCCTGGGACAGGGAGCAGACCCCCTACTCCATTCGTGCGAACCTGGTCGAAGAGGCCTACGAATGCGTCAGCGCGATCCAGGAGGAGGATGATTCCAACCTGGAAGAGGAGCTGGGGGACCTGCTGCTGGTCACCACAATGATCGCCTACATGAAGGAGCAGGAAAATCGATTCGGCATCACCGATTCCCTGCGCCACGTCTGCGAGAAGCTGATCCGGCGGCATCCCCACGTCTTCGGGGATGCCCGGAAGGACACCCCGGGTGAGGTGCTCGAGCAGTGGGACCACATCAAGGATCACGTGGAGGGCAAGAAGCACAAGCACTCGATCCTGGAGCGGGTTCCCCGAACCCTGCCTCCCCTGGAGCGGGCTCTTGAAATTCAGAAGAAGGTATCCAAAGTCGGCTTCGACTGGGAGCACGCCGCACCTGTCTGGGAAAAGCTGTCCGAGGAGATCGAGGAGCTGCGGCAGGCGGAGAAGCTCGCCGATCCCAGGAAAATCGAGCAGGAGGTGGGAGACCTGCT
>JAFGQJ010000417.1 GCA_016935715.1 Spirochaetales bacterium | reverse complement strand
GTCTTTCCAGATCCAGCATATCCCGGTAGCTGTCCAGGATGGCCTCGCGGAGCCGACCTGCCGTGCGAACGTCAACCAGCCGGCTGTCGGCGAACAGGTCCGAGACGAAGCGCCTGATCTGCTCGTCGTCGTAGTCGGGAAACATGCGGGAGAGCAGAAACAGAGAGGGACCGATGTCGAGCAGGCTGTGCTGCTTGACCAGGAGGACAGACTCCGTGATCCGCAGGGCCGATCGGTACGTCTTGGCCGCTGCCGAGCTGCCGGATGCGTCACCCCGGCCAAGGCTGGCGGAAGCTCTTGCTGCCTGATGATAGTTGTAGCAGATCGTGAGCACGTGCAGGCTGGGAATGCAGTGCAGATGGGGATCGAAGAGCTGGATCGTGAGGAACCAGGGATCGAAGGGGCGGGTGCGGCGCGATGTGGTCGTGGACTGGCAGCGACGGTACACGCTCCCGCAGGCGAAGTACAGCCGCGTGACACCCCGCATCATCCGCTCGATGGCAGGCAATGCCGGGTTTCCGAAGGTACGGTGGAGGTACTGGAGTGTCTTCAGCCACACCGTGAGATAGCCGAGGTAGCGGCGGATCTGATCCGGCACGAATGGAATCGAGCTGTCCAGGGGATGCTGTAACTCCGCGATCGGCCGGATCCCGGGGACGAGTCGGGTGACAAACTGGGGGATGAAGAACTCCGTGACGGCTGCTTTCAAAACCGTCACGCCTCTGCACAGCAGAGACCACCGGGAAACAATCAGGCCGATGCTCCTCCACACACTGAGCCTTTCGATGTCCATATCAGCGGGTATGCGCGTGCTTCAGCTTCGTTTGAGTGTCTGCAGCGCCCTTTCAGCTCCTTCCTGAAACGCCCAGGCTGCCTGACGGAACGGAAAGCCGACCACGACGCTGAGCCCGCTGTACAGTGTATCGTGCAGAAAGTTCGTCAGCAGCTTGACATAGGCACTGCGGATGATCGTTCCATTTCCATCCCGCAGAAGCAGTCCTGACAGATCGAAGGTTTTCACGATGTTGGCGATCTGTCTGCTCACGACCGGGTGGAGGGTTTTCAGGAGCTTCAGGTAGCGGCTCTTGTACTCGGGATCCCCTTCCACCAGATTGCGGATCTGGCTGTGCCGGTCCCGCACGACCCTGCCTTTGCTGTTTTTCTTCGCCGGTACCAGAGAATGGATGAGCCCGGTCACGGTCCGGGATTGGAATAATTTGTAGAGGGAGAAGTAGAACAGGAGCAGCCCCCCCTGGCTGGCCATCAGCGGATTGCTCCTGCCCACTTGATTGACCGCCACCAGCAGAGCGGAGATCTCCCGGTCGACGGCCTTGTCCGGGACAATGGCGGTTCCGGCGGCGAAAGGGCTGCTCTTTTCCTCCAGTCGATCCAGTTTCGCTTCCAACAGGTCCATGGCCCGGATGATCCGCTGGCGAAGCGGGTCCGAGTTGAGCCCGCCGAGGAAGGCACGAAAGGCGTTTTTCTCCCTGGGGGTGAAGACCTCTGCTGCAGCCGCGGCTGCGGCTCGTCCGGCCGTCTCTTTGGAAGGCGCTTCGCCGCGAAGATGCTGCTCCAGCAGGATGCGCAGGTAGCGCCCGATCTCCTCGAGGTATTCCTCCGTATCGTCGATGGTCCTGTGGCGGTTGACGAAGTGCCTGATCAACTCGAAGGTGCGATTGGAGATGGTGGCGGCTGCCAGCGAGGCGATCCGCTGTTCGTGCATGAACATCAGCGTGTCCAGGAGGAAACGCAGAACGTTTTCGTCGGCCCCGGGGTTGCCCCGGAGCAGATTCAGGGCAGGGTCCTCCGGCACGGCTGCCAGATCCCTGAGGCGGGCCGCGGACCGGTCGTCGATGCGCAGCTCCCTGGCCACGTTCCGGTTGTAGTTGCCCACGATGTCCTTTGGATCGAACTCATGCCGTGAATCCGGTGAAAAGCGGTTGTGCCAGATATGGATGGTGAGGCCCTGGTACACCTCGAACGCTCGTTTGATGTATGCACCGGCGGCTGCATGGGCCGTGGGTTCAGGATTGGTGACCAGAAGGATCGTCTTCATGAAGGGAAGAAACACGAGGTTTTCCTCGAAATCGCTGCCCGCGGGAAGATCGAAGATGAGCAGCTCGTAGCTCCCGCTCAGTTCCCCGGGAAACTCCCGGTAGATCCTGTCGAGCAGGATGCTGCGCTGCACCTTTTTGAGCTTGGGCGAGGGAAAGACCAGGTCCAGATTCTTGAACACCGGGGAGACCAGGCTCTCCAGCTGCGCCTTCTGCGGGTCGACGGCCGCTTCCGCCACCGCAGACTCGGCCTCCACCAGGTCCAGGAGCGCCGCAACGTCGGACAGCGGATCCAGATCGATCAGGGCGGTGCGGCAGCCCTTGCGGGCATAGTAGACGGCCAGGTTGACCGCGGTAATGGTTTTGCCCACACCTCCTTTCCCGGAGGTGACCGCTATGGATTTTTCACGGATCGCCCGGACGTCCCCGGCGGCGCCCTTGTGCAGCAGGCGCTGCACTTTCTGTTTGAGTCCCTGCGGGATCTGGGAAGCTCCCCGTTTAAAGATTTTGCTCATGTTTCACCCCGGCATTATCGTATG
>JAFGQJ010000097.1 GCA_016935715.1 Spirochaetales bacterium | reverse complement strand
TGATACACCAGGTCATAGACCACCTCGGCGCCCGAGAATCGGTAGCCGGGCAGAGCATCGCGCCCCGCCTCGGGCTCCATGCCGACGCTGGTCGCCTGGACGATCAGGTCGCTATTCTCCCGGATCCGTTCGATCCCGGCCCGATCGAGCCCGGCCCAACTGCAGCCGAAGAACTCCGCCAGCTCTTCGGCCTTCGCCGCCGTGCGGTTCACGATCAGGGGACGAATGCCCAGGCTGCGCAGGGCGTACACCACCGAGCGCGCCCCGCCCCCGGCGCCTATCACCGTGGCCCGGGTGTCCCGAACCAGCAGCTCGGGCATCCCGGATTCCAGGGGGGCCAGGAAACCCCGGACGTCGGTGTTGGTGCCGAACCAGCCGCCGGCACGCCGCACCACTGTATTGCAGGCACCGACCCGCTCGACACTGCCGTCCCGCTCGCTGAGGTGCGGCAAAACCGCCTGCTTGTGGGGGATGGTCACGGAGAACCCCCGCAGATCCAGCATCCCGGCCAGCCGGAAGAAGGCGCCTGGCTCGTCCACCAGGAAGGGCAGGTAGACGCCGTTCAGGCCGAGGGCCTGGTAGCCCCGGTTGTGGAACTCGGGAGAGCGGGAATGGGCGATCGGATTGCCGATGACACCGCAGACGAAGGTATCCCGATCCTGCTCCCGGAAACGATACAGCTCCACCAGCGCTCGCGGGTCCGGCTGCCCCGCATCCGGTTCGCCGCTTCCCGCGACGGAACAGAAGGTCAGGAGGCTGCCCAGCCGGGCGGCCAGGATGAGGCTGAACAGGCCGAACTGTCCCCCTGCGATCAGGATCTTTTCCTCGCCCCTGAGCTGCCGACAGGCATCCACGAAAGCCGGAAGATCCCCGCAGCCCTTCGGCGTGACCGCCAGCATGGGGATCTCCCCGGGACCGCGGGGCAGCGCCCGAAGGCGCTCGGCCGGGCGCTCCGGCACGCCGGAAAGCTCGTGGAGGCAGCGGATCACCCGCCCTCCGGAGCTGCGCACCGCTTCGGCCGCGGCCGGGTCCTCCACATCCTCCTCCAGCTCCACGTAGGCAAATCCGCCGGGCAGGGAGCGCGCGAACAGGCGCCGGCGTTCCGCTTCCCGAGCCTTCCACCTGCCGCCGTCGCGAAGCCTCCGGATCGCCAGAATCACCGGCAGGCCGGCTCTGCGCGGGAATCGGGCCAGCAGCGGCAGCTCGGCTGGATCGAGAAGATCCGCCCGCAGCTCCACCAGGTCCACGTACCGGCGCCTGGAGGCGATCAGCCGCAGATCCTCATCCAGGGTGGCGGCGGTCAGGGAGAGACAGATCCTGCTTCCCGGGCCGGTCACTACAGATCACCCCGGAAACAGTACAGGTCGCTCAGGGCGCCGTCCTCGAAGTACAGGCGCGCCTGGACGGGGTAGCCCCTGTCCTCCACGTGGAACACCAGGCAGTCCTCCAGCTCCAGGATCGGGCGCCCCAGGGTCTCGATGACCTGCTCCCGGGGGTCGCCCATGTACAGGGAAAACACCTGCCCCGGGTAGCGCCTGTCGGTGCGGACCTGCCAGACCCGGTTCCCGTACCAGAACAGGTACAGATGGCTGGAATAGTAGAACACCACGTCGTCCTGCTCCGGTTCCGTTCCCCGCAGCACGTAGACCTGGGCCGGCGCCCCCAGCCGTTCGAAGGCCTCCTCCAGGTTCAGGCCGATCAGGGAGGAAATATCCGGATTCTGCTGCGCCGACACCGCTGCCGCCGGCAGCAGCAACGCGAGAGCGGCCAGAGCGGCCGGCACCAGGGCCGGGATTTTCTTCGATACACGCATCCCGCGCATTATAAGACGTGAGTTTTTACCTTTTCAATCCCCGGCAAATCCGTTATAGTCCATCACCATGATTGCCACGTTCGTCAACTGCGCCACGGTCATCGTCGGGTCCCTGATCGGCCTGATCCTGCACACCCGGATCAGCGAATCCTTCAAGCGGGTCGTGTACGTCGGGGCCGGCATGATCTCCATGATCCTCGGCATCAAGATGGGGCTGGTCACCACGCGCATCGTGTTCATGGCCCTGGCTCTGATAGCCGGCGGGATACTGGGAGAGTGGTGGAACATCGAGGGGGGGATCCTGCGCTTCGGTGAGTTCCTCAAAAAGCGCTTCGCTCAGAAAGAGACGGGCAAGGATTTCGCCGGGGGATTCCTCAACGCCTCGGTCATCTTCTGCGTCGGGGCCATGACCCTGGTGGGAGCGTTCAAGGCCGGGGCCGAGAGGAACTACGACCTGATCCTCACCAAGTCGGTCATGGACGGATTCATGGCCATCATGCTGACCGCGGCCATGGGCGTCGGCGTAGCCTTCAGTGCGATCACGATTCTCGTCTATCAGGGGGGGATCACCCTGCTGGCCGGAGTGCTCCAGCCCCTCGTCAATGAGCTGCTTCTCAACGAGCTCACCGCCATCGGCGGGGTTCTGGTCATCATGATCGGTCTGAACCTGCTGGGCCTCAGCAAGCTGAAGACGGCGAACTACATCCCGGCCCTGCTGGTTACCATCGGCCTGATCGCCCTGGAGCCGCTCCTTCCCTTCGCCGTGGGCTGAGGTGCAGGCCTCAGGCCCAGCGGATGAACCCGGGCACGTAGGGATGCACCAGGGCGGGGTGCTTGGGCAGCAGTCGAACCGTGTAGCCCTGCCGTCCGGTTACCGCGCACTCGATCTGTCCGCGGTACTCCACGGTGGAGCGGCCGTCGGACTGGGGGACCATTTCCACGCTGCGGGCATCCTCGATCGGCCCCGAGGAGGAGATGGTGCCGAAGTACAGCTCGACCCTCAGCTCCTGCGGCGAAAGCCCCCCGAGATTGATCCTGACCGTCACCTCGACTTTGTCCCCGATCTTGTACATGCTCCGCTCGGGGCCCGAAAGGCTCCCCACCTTCACCTGGGCCCAGGATTTCTTCAGCCTCTGCAGGTAGGCTGCGATCTCCCTGGCAGAGGAATACTCCTCGGCGAGGAATGACTTCGCTTTCTCGAGGGCCGGGAGGTAGAAGTGCTGCGAGTACTCGATGAGCATGCGGTGGCTGTTCATCACCCTGCCCACCTCGGACATCGCCGCCTTCATGCGCTTCACCCATGGGCGGGGAAGGCCGTCGCGTCCCCTCGTGTAGAACAGGGGGACGATCTCCCGTTCGAGCAGATCGTACACAGCCTTGCTTTCGATCTCGTCCTGCAGCTCCTGGTCCTCGTACTCCTCGCCGCTGCCGATTGCCCAGCCGCACTCCGGGCTGTAGATCTCGTCCCACCAGCCGTCCAGAATCGAGAGGTTGAGCACGCCGTTCATCGCCGCCTTCATTCCGCTGGTGCCGCTGGCCTCGAGGGGCCGGCGCGGCGTGTTCAGCCAGACGTCGCTGCCCGAATTCAGATATCGGGCGATGGTCATGTCGTAGTCCTCCAGGAAAACGATCTGGCTGCGCAGCTGAGGATCCTGGGCAAAATGGATCAGCTCCCGGATGAGCTCCTTCCCCTTCAGATCGTGGGGATGGGCCTTGCCGGCGAAGATCAGCTGGATGGGCCGCTCGACGTCGGTCAGAAGCCTGATCAGCCGATCCGGGTCCCGGAGCAGCAGGTTGGCCCTCTTGTAGGTTGCGAAGCGGCGGGCGAAGCTGATGGTCAGGGTATAGGGGGACAGCACGTCCTCCGCCATCTGGATCTCCGCCTCGGGGAATCCCCTACGCTGGAGCTGATGGCGCAAACGTTGCCTCACGAAGGCCACCAGCCGCTCCCTGCGGCGCTCATGGGTGCGGAACAGCTCCTCGTCGGATATGCGGTCCATGTGTTTCCAGACCTCGAAATCCGCGGGATTCTCCTGGAACTGGGGTCCCAGGTAGCGATCCAGCAGGTCGATCATGTTGTGGGAGATCCACGTACGGGGATGGACCCCGTTGGTGATGCTCCTAATGGGAATCTCCTCCACGGGCAGCTCCGGCCATAGATTCCGCCACATGCGGCGGCTGGTGTTGCCGTGCAGCCTGCTGACCCCGTTGGCATGCGCGGCCAGCTTCAGCGCCAGAACGGTCATGCAGAAGCTCTCCTGCTCGTTGTCCGGGTTTTCCCTGCCCAGGCCCAGGAACTCCTTCCAGGACAGCCCCAGCTGCTCGGCAAAGCCCTTGAAATATCCGGCCATCAGATCCACCTGGAAACGCTCATTGCCCGCCGGCACCGGCGTGTGGGTGGTGAAGATGTTGGCGGGCCAGACCGCCTGGTGAGCTTCGGAGAAGCTCATCTTTCGATCCTGGATCAGCGCGCGGATACGTTCCAGCCCCAGGAAGGCGGAATGCCCCTCGTTCATGTGGGTCACCGCCGGATTCAGATCCAGGGCTTTCAGGGCGCGGATTCCGCCGATGCCCAGGAGGATCTCCTGGCGGATGCGCATGTCCTCGTCTCCCCCGTACAGAGTGGCGGTGATCTCCCGGTCCCTTGGGGGGTTGGTCTCTATGTTGCTGTCCAGGAGATACAGCGGCGTATTGCCGACCCGCACCTCCCACACCTGGGCCGTCACGGTGTCCGGGCCTATGTCGACGCTGATCGTGACCGGCTGTCCCTGATCGTTGCTCAGGAGGTGCACCGGCATGGTGTACCAGTCGTTTTCCGGATAGAACTCCTGCTGGAAGCCGTCGGGGTTGAGGTACTGCTGGAAATAGCCCTGCCGGTACAGCAGCCCGACCCCCACCAGGGGCAGGCCCAGATCCGAGGCGGTCTTCAGATGGTCCCCCGAGAGAACGCCCAGGCCCCCCGAGTAGATGGGCAGGCTCACGTCCAGGCCGTATTCCATGGAAAAATAGGCGACCACGTCCCGGCCGTCGCCCTTGTACCAGCGCTCCCGCTGGAGATATTTCTGATACTCCGCGTACACCGCGTCCATGGCCGCGAGAAAGGAGCTGTCCCGGGCGATCTCCTCCAGCCTGGCCTGGGACACCCGGCCGAGGGTTCTGGCGGGATTCTGTCGCGACTCGAGCCAGACGTCGTAGTCCAGGCGCATGAACAGCTGGACCGCCTCGAAGTTCCAGCTCAACCAGAGATTGTTGGCCATCTCCTCCAGCGGTTTCAGCCTTTCGGGAATGTTCGGTTTTACGATGAACGAAACTGTCTGCATTCGCTTCTCCTCGGGCCATTCTACTGTCCAAGCGGCCGGCTGAGCAATACGGCAATCCGCGAGATCGCTGATGCTGCATGGACCCGTGCCGAGCGGTGCGTGCGCTACTGCGGACCGTGTTCCAGGAGCGGCACGATGAGGGAGGAGGGATGGAGGGGGTTGTGGTAGACCCGGTGCGTCGCGCTGTGAAAATCCTCCGCAACGGCCTCTGGGATGGGCAGGAAGGTCTGGGGATTCCTGTCTATGAGGGGAAACCAGCTGCTGTGAATCTGCACCATGATCCGATGCCCCTCGAGAAAGGTATGGTGCTTGTCCAGCAGGCTGAAGCGGATGCGGGTGACCCGGCCTGGAACTATGGGCCGGGGCCGGGAGGGGCTGTCGCGAAACTTGCCGCGCAGCACGTCTGCGGCCAGGAGCATCTGGAAACCGTCCGGGCACACGTCGATGAGCTTCACCACCCAGTCCGCGTCGCTGCCCGTCGTGGACACGTACAGGTCGGCGATCACCGGCCCGGCGATGCGCACCTCCCGGTCGAGCGCCTCGCTGTGGTAGACCAGCACGTCCGGCCGGGCGGCGGCGAAGCGCTGATCCTCCACCATCCACAGGTGTCCCTGGGTGGTGCGCTTCTCCGTGGTGTAGGGCACGGGATCGGCCGGATCGCTGAGGAAGGAGTCGAAGGATTCCCGTGACTGTCCCGCGGAAGGCCTGCGAAAGGAAAGACCCCCCTCGGGCTGCAGGTAGAGTCTGCGGGTCTGCGCCTCCCGGGGAGGCCAGGAGTCGTAGGAGCGCCAGGCGTTGGCTCCGGTTTCGAACACGAACGCCTCCGGCAGATCCGGGTTCCCCTCGTTTTTGAGAAAGAAATTGAAGAAGGGCAGCTCCACCTGCCTCCTGTAGGTGTCCGCCGTATCGGAACCGAAGCGGATGCTGCCCAGGCGCTCTCCGGAGCTGTACGCCCAGCCGCCGTGGCCCCATGGACCGGCGACGAGATAGTTGCGGTTCGACGGCGTGGTACGCTCGATCGCCGCGTAGATGCCCAGCGGTCCATAGAAGTCCTCCGCGTCGAACCAGCCGACCACGTTGAGCACCGGGATGCGGATGCCGTTCAGGTCTTTGAGCACGTTCTTGGCCTGCCAGTACCCGTCGTAGCTCCAGTGCTCGATCAGCTCGTTCCACATCGGGATCCGGCCGTGAAAATACCGTTCGTTCACATTGGATATTGGGCCGAGATCGAGGAAGAAACGGTAGCCGTCGTCGGTTCCGTAGTCGAACGGCCCTACTTCACGCTCCGTCGGTTGCTCCCGAACCTGGGCGCACTGCCAGGTCCAGTCGAAGGCGTACATCAGGCGAAACGCTCCGTTGTGGTAGTAATCATCCCCGATCCACTGGTCCCCCGGACTTCCCTGGGGAGAGACCGCCTTGAGCGCGGCGTGGGGTTCGATGGCGGCCATCACAGCCAGCCAGCCGGGGTAGGAGATGCCCCACATCCCCACCCTCCCGTTGTGACCGCAGAGGTTGTTCAACAGCCATTCGATGGTGTCCCAGGCGTCGCTCGCCTCATCGATGTCCCCGGGACCGGCTTTGTCCGGCGTATAGAGGCGGTGATGCTCGAAGCTGCCCTCCGAGCGGAACTTGCCCCGGATGTCCTGGTAGGCGAAGATGTATCCCTCCCGGCCGAAGGCCTCCGAAGGCCCCAGGGTGGCTTTGTAGCGGCTCGCTCCGTAGGTGCCGAGGCCGTAGGGGGTGCGCTTGAGCAGGATCGGGTACTGCCGGGAGTCATCCCGCGGCACGTACACCTCCGTGAACAGGCGCACGCCGTCGCGCATCCGGATCATGTGCTCGGACTTGCTGTAGTGCTTTTCGACGTAGCCGGTGCCCTGGGCGTACAGCGGGCGGAAGGCCGACAGGAGGAGCATGAGCAGGAGGATCCGGCGAAAAGGGCAGCGAAACGCCCGTGTGCTCTGCATATTCACTCCCCGCCTCTTTATACCGGCTATTCCCGCGGCTGTAAAGCTGCCTGACCTGGCGGCCCGCGATGACGTTGCCGGGTAGGTCCGGGGCGCTGAGCTCTCCTTCCCAAATCGGTGCCGATCGTGCTACCGTTGTGCCGGAGACTGGAACGTGTACTTCCGTCATGTGCCCGAAATCTGGCGGCAATACCCGCAGCTGGTTCCCGGGCTGCTGGTGGTGAAAGGGGTCGAGCCCGGCGCCGACTGCGGGCGCTGCATCGAGCAGTGGTACCGACGCGCCCGGGACCGCCTGCAGGAGCAGCCCGAGGGACAGATGCCGGAGGTGGCGGCCTGGCGGCGGGTCTATTCCCGGATGGGCCTGAAGCCCACCAGGTACCGCTCCGCCTCGGAGGCCCTGCTGCGGCGCTTCAAACGGGAGGATGACTTGCCCAGGCTCCACCCGCTGGTGGACCTGTGCAACGCCGCTTCCCTGGCCTACGCCCTGCCGGTGGCCGTGTTCGACCTGGCCCGGGTCGACCGCTTCATCGAGGTGCGCCATGCCTCAGGCAGCGAACAGTACCTCTCCTTCCAGGGGGAGATCGAGCACCCCGATGAGGGGGAGATCATCTTCGCCGACGGCGCCGGCCATGCCCACGCCCGCCGCTGGACCTTCCGCCAGAGCAGGCGATCGATTGTGGAGACGGGCACGAGGGAGGTATTGATCATCAGCGAGGGTGTACACGAGCAGGCCGGCAGGGACGTTGCCGCCCTGCTGGATGAGCTGGGCGCGGCGATCGGCTCGCTCTGGGGAGATCCGCAAAAGCGGATGATCCTGAGCTCCCGTAACCCGCGGATGGATTTCGATATCTAGGGCACCGATCCGCCGACCCCGACAGGCGGCAGGAAGGGGAAAGAGGGAACATGGCATGGGATTCGGACATCGGCGAGAATTGGGGCATCGCCATGACCCTGCTGGACAAGCCCCTGACGGTGGAGGGCATCATGGAGCAGTTCCAGGCCTTCACCCGGCGCTTCGGTTTTTTCGGCAGCTTCTACTCCGAGAGCGTACACAGGGGTGTCGACTTCAGCGAGTGGCTCCGCAGCCATCTCGAGGGGCTGGAGGACAGAGGCTGGGTCGTGAGGGAGGGAGAGAACTACGCCCTCACCGAGAAGGGCCGGGAGTCGGCCGGCAAGGCCCTCGCGGGGGTGGAGAAGACCCGCGATCGCCTGGCCGGCATAGCCACGCCGGAAAACGCTTCGAAGCTGACCCTGATCGTTCACCTGCTGCTGG
>JAFGQJ010000096.1 GCA_016935715.1 Spirochaetales bacterium | reverse complement strand
GGATCCTCTGTATCAGCTGCGCCGCCGCAGCGGGATGCAGGCTGCCGTGGGTATCCGCCAGGTTCAGCACCTCCGCTCCCGCTGCAGCCACGACCCCTGCCGCTTCCGCGAGAAGCCCCGGATCCGACTCCGCGATCTCGCCGAAGGAGAACTGGACCGGCAGGCTTCCGGCGGCCTCGATGCACTCCCGGATGCGGGTCAGGGTCTGCTGCGGGGACAGGTTCAGCTTGCTCTCGAGGAAGCACGGGGACATGGGAAGGAAGATGTGAACCCAGGGTTTTTCACTCCGCCCGAGCAGCTCACGGACCTCCGAGACGTCCTCCACCACCGCCCGGGACAGCGCGGAGATGCGGGGTCCCGATACCTCCTCCGCGATGGCCATCACGATATCCCTCTCTTCCGCGGAGGTTGCGGGGTAGCCGGCGTCGATGATATCCACACCCAGCGCAGCAAGCTGACGGGCGATAACCAAACGATCGTTTCTGTCCAGGACGACGAAGGGAAGCTTGTTGCCGTCCCGAAGGGTTGTGTCCATAAACTCGACGATTTGCCTCATGGATGCTGATATTCTCCTCGTCCGTAGCGGGCTACGGAATTTTCTCCAGCCAGGGACTGTCCGGATATTCGAGCTCCAGCTTTTCGAAAAGCTGCCCGGCCCTGTCCCGATAACCCTGATCCCAGTACAATTTGCCGGCGCTGTACAGACCTTCGGCCGCCAGGTCCGGAAAATCCGGGTAGAGGAAATGAACCTTGAGGAACTCTTCCGCCGCTTCGCGGCTCTGGCCGCGAGCCTCCAGCACCTGTGCGATGCCGAGCTGGGAGGCCGCCCCGGGCCGCCCGGAACTGACGGAGACGACCCCGGTAAAGATGTCGAGGGCCCGGTCCGGCTGGCCGTTGATCCGATAGTACTCCCCGATCATGAAGCTCACTTCGCTGGCCACCGGCTCCGCCGGGTCCTCCGCCCGTATAGCCTGGGCGACGGCCATGGCCGCCTCCGGAGCGGCGGGGAAGATATAGCGGGCATACTCCAGGCGGACCTGGTTCTTGAGCTCCGGCGCGAGAGACGGGCTGCGGTCCACCCGCCTGTAGAACTCCTCGAATACCTTCCCCTCCTCCGTGCGGCCGCTGCCGGCGATCCCGGCCAGGATCGAGCGGATCTCCTGCATCGCCAGCTCGCCCAGCCCCCCTGCGCCGAGAGCGCCGTCCCGGCCGTTTTCCTCAAGGTAACCGGTCAGATACTCCAGTGCCGCCTCCCGGTCCCCGTCCCTGGAGGCGCTCAGGCCGGCCCAGTACAGCGCCGAAGCGGCGGCGGAGGATCCGGGAAAGCGCCGTCCCACGAGCAGGAAACTGTCAACCGCACGCCCATATCTGCCGGCGCGGAAATCCTCGTCGGCTATCTTGAAAAACGCCTCCGCGGCCAGGTTGCTTTCGGGGAACTCCCTGCTCAGGGTTTCGTAGGTTGCCACCGCCCGGTCCCGCTCCCCCGCCAGGAGAAGGCTCGCTCCCTTCTGGTAGAGGATCTCCTGATGGAGTTGTTCCCTGTACTCCCGTTTCGAAGCTTCCGCATTCCCGGCCTGCACCGCCTCCAGCGCCCTGTCATAGTAGCCGATGCTCTCCGCGTGGTTTTCGAGCTGGGAAGCGCAGATGCCTGCGCGGTAGTAGCTCTCCGCCGCCCTTTGACCGGATGGATAGCTTCGAGCCGTAGCCAGAAAGGTTTCTTTGGCGGGCGCCGGCCGGTCCAGCCTGAACAGGCAAAGCCCCTTCCAGAAAAGCGCCTCTTCGCCCTGGGAGGCTCCCCGCATCATTTCCGCGGCCCGGCCGAACGCTTCGGCGGCCCGTTCCAGCTTTTCCATCATGTAGTAGGTTCTGCCCAGGTAGAACCAGCTCTCCCCGGTCCAGTCCGAGGCGGTGCCGCCTCCCGGGACACGGCGGGCCGAGGTATTCTCCTGGAACCAGCCGACGGCCGCCACGTACTCCCCGGCGTTGAAGGCGCAGACCCCGGCGGCCAGGGCGGCGCGGCCGGCCAGCTCCGGCGGAGGCTCGGCCTGCAGAACCTTCTCGAAAAAGGGAGCCGCGCGCCTGTACTCCCCAAGCTGGGAATAGATATAGCCCACGTTGTACATGCTTTCCCCGTGGTAGCGGGATTCGCTCCAATGCTCGCCGAGTGCGGAGAAGTCCTTGAGCGCTGCGGGGAGTGACCCACTCTGCAGGTGAACGCTGCCGCGCTTGAACAGGTACTCGTCCCGGTGGGGCGAGTCGGGATAGCGGCTGAGCAGCTCGGTGTACAGGGAGACCGCCTCGTCCCTTGCGCCGCTGTCGAAGTGCAGAGCGGCGAGCATTCGCGTCGCCTCCTCGCGCCTCGGGGAAGCGGGATACCTGCGCCGAAACTCCTCGAAGCGCCCGGCGGCCTGCCGTACCAGCCCCAGCTCCGACTGGACCGCGGCCAGGCGGAAGAGGCTCTGCTCGCTGATCTCGGAGCGGCCCTGCAGGGCTTTCTCCAGAGGCTCGATCGAGCTCTGCAGGTCACCGCTCAGGTGGGCCGACAGTCCCATGTTGTAGTGCATGACCTGCCGCTCCTCGGCACCGGAAGAAGCGCTGCTCAGGGCCGTGCTGTAGGCCTGGTAAGCCTCCCGGTAGCGCTCGAGATCGAACAGCAGATCCGCCTCGAGACGGGCGAGAGGCTCGAGGTAGCGGCTGCCGGGAAAGCGGCGCTTCAGCTCGAGGCAGGAATCCAGGGCCTGCCGGCTGCGCCCCTGCTGCGAAAGGATGATCGCCAGCCGATACAGGGCGGTCTCCCACTGCTCCGGCGGCGGTTCTGAGGCCAGCGCGGATCTGAAGCTCCGCTCCGCTTCTGCGTAGCGGCCCAGGAAGAAATGGCACTCACCAACGAAAAACACCGCCTCGTCGGCGTGGGGCGAATCCGGGAACTCGACCAGGATGCGGCTGAAGGCGGTCAGGGCCGCCCCGTATTCCTCCGAGCGGAGGGCGAGACCCCCGCTGCGGTACAGGCTTTCGGGCCACAGATCCCGGGCGGAATCCCGGGCCAGGAGCCGTTCGTAGCTGGCACGGGCTGCGGACCACTGGGCAAGGTTCTCCTCCACCATTCCCTTGAGCAGCAGGGCGTGATCGTAATAGGGCTGCTGGTCGGGGTAGTTGTCGACCTGCCGCTTGAGCTGCGTGTGAGCCTCGGCGTAGCGCAGCAGCTGGAAGTAGGCGGCTCCCAGCCAGTATGAAACTCTGGCGTTGTTGTCCGAGTTGGGAAACCTGCGGGCATAATCCTTGAGGGTGGCCACGGAGCTCTGGAACTCGCCCAGATAGAAGTCCGCCACGCCGCTGAGGTATTCGGCGTCGTCGGCCACCGGGCTGTCCGGGTACTGATCGACCAGCTGCCGGAAGTTTCTCCCGGCCATGACGTACATTCCGTCCTGGAATGCCCTTCTTCCAGCCTCGAACAGCTTTTCCGCGCTCTGGGCGCCCGCAGGGGCCGCTGCCAGAACGATCAGGAGGAAGCAAAGCAAAAGAGACGCTCTGGTACGCAAAAACTCTCTCCAGAGTTGAGTTCGGGCTGCTCCCGGGATCAGCGCACGGCAAGTTCCTGGGGAACCTTCGAGGATCCGGAGGTCCCGCCGGAACCTCCCTTGGGCTCTCTGCCCTTCTCCGGGCTCTTGCGCCCCTTCTTGGATCTGAAGACGATCTTTTTGTCCTTGAGATCGACCACGATGGTGCTGCCCTGCTTGAAGCGGCCCTTGAGCATGTCGATCGACAGCGGATCCTCCACCAGCCGCTGGAGCGTTCTGCGCAGCGGCCGGGCTCCGTACTTCTCGTCGTAGCCCTCCTCGATCAGGTAGGTACGCGCGGCCGCATTGATCTGCAGGGTTATGTTCTGCTCGGTCAGCTGACCCTGCACCTCCCTGACCATCAGCTCCAGGATATCCTTCAGTTGATCACGGGTCAGGCTGTGGAAAACCACGGTCTCGTCGACGCGGTTGATGAACTCCGGGTTGAACAGCCGCTTCATCTCGCTCAGGGCGCTGGTGCGGATCTCTTCGTAGCGCATCATCCCCTCTTCGACGTGGAACCCCAGGGAAGCATCCTTGCTGATCTCCCGGGCTCCCGCGTTGGAGGTCATGATGAGCACGGTATTGCGAAAGCTGACCGTGTGGCCGAGATTGTCCTGCAGCTGCCCCTCTTCCAGTACCTGAAGCAGCAGGTTGAAGACATCCGGATGGGCCTTCTCGATTTCATCGAGCAGGATGACGCTGTAGGGACGGCGACGGATCTTCTCGGTGAGCAGGCCGCCCTCCTCGTAGCCGATGTACCCCGGAGGCGCACCGACCAGACGGGACACGTTGTGCTTCTCCATGAAGTCCGACATGTCGATGCGGACCAGCGCATCTTCATTCCCGAACAGGAAAGCCGCCAGGGTTTTGGCCAGCAGGGTCTTGCCGACGCCCGTGGGGCCGAGGAAGATGAAGGACCCCAGCGGTCTTTTCGGAGAGCTCAAACCCGTGCGGGAACGGCGGATCGCCGCGGCGATCGAGCTGATGGCCGCATCCTGTCCGATCACCCTCTTGTGAAGCTCCTCCTCGATCTTCAGCAGCTTCTCCGATTCGCTCTGGGCGATGCGGTTCATGGGTATGCCGGTGATCTCCGAGACAACGCCCTGGATCTCCTCCACGTCGACCAGGTTTTCCTCCACCTGGAGATTCGCTTCCCAGTCCTGCTTCACCAGCTCCATGCGGCTGCGCAGGTTCTTCACCTTGTCCCTTACGGCGGCGGCCTGCTCGTAGTTCTGCTGAGCCACGAGGTTGCTTTTTTCCGTACTGAGCTTCTCGATCTCGCTCTCGATTTTGGCCAGCTCCTTGGGACGCACGCTGTTGTCGATCTTCTTGCGGCTCCCCGCCTCGTCGATGAGATCGATCGCCTTGTCGGGAAGGAAGCGATCGGAGATGTAGCGATGGGACAGGGCGGCGGAGGCCTCCAGGGCTTCGTAGGTGTAGGTTACGTGGTGAAAGTTGCCGTAGTGCTCCTTCAGCCCTTTGAGGATCTCGATGGTCTCCTCCACCGTCGGTTCCTCCACGTAGATCGGCTGGAACCTGCGCTCCAGGGCGGCATCTTTCTCCACGTACTTGCGGTACTCGTTGAGCGTGGTCGCCCCGATGCACTGCAGCTCCCCTCTGGACAGGGCCGGCTTGAGCATGTTCGAGGCGTCTATGGCTCCTTCCGCTCCGCCGGCGCCGATGAGGGTGTGCAGCTCATCGATGAAAAGGATCACATTATTCGCCGCTACGATCTCCTTCATGACCCGCTTCAGCCGTTCCTCGAACTCGCCGCGGTATTTCGTGCCCGCCACCAGTGAAGCAAGATCCAGGGTAAGCACCCGGCGACCGGACAGCGACTCCGGCACGTCGGCCGTGACGATGCGCTGGGCCAGACCTTCGACTATGGCCGTCTTGCCCACGCCGGGCTCGCCGATCAGCACCGGATTGTTCTTGGTCCGCCGCGCCAGGATCTGGACCACCCGCTGGATCTCCCGGACCCTGCCGATCACCGGATCCAGCTTGTCCTCCCTGGCCAGTTTCGTGAGATCCCGGCTGAACTCATCCAGCGTTGGGGTCGCCTTGCGGGCCAGGGGCTGGCTCTTCTTCTTGGACTGCACCTGCTGGTTCAGGTCCCCCAGGCCGTTGATCTGGATGATCACCTCCCGCAGTTTGCCCGTATCCACACTTTGGCGGCTCAAATAGCGCGCGGTTGCACTGTCCTTCTCCTGACTGGCGGCCAGCAGCAGGTGCTCGGTTCCTATGTACTCGTGGCCCATGTTGCGGGCCTCGGCGGCGGAATCCTCGAGTATCTTCTTTCCCCGTTTCGAGGGAGGAACGTCCCCCAGTATCAGACCTCCCTTGCCCATCGGCAGGGACCGTTCGATCTCCAGCTGCATCTCGCCGAGGTCCACCTTGGCCTTCTGCAGCGCCTTGACCGCAACACCCTCGCCGTCTTTCAGCAGTGCTATTATGATATGCTCAGGGAGAAGCTGATCCGAGTGAAATCTCTTCGCCTCTTCCTGGGCCAGTACCGTCAGTATCTTCTGAGCGCGCTGGGTTAAACCCTTAAACATCGTTGCCCTCCCAGACATGCCCCGCAAAGGCCTGTCGTATCAATTTTGCTCGGGTATAATCTACTAATTTATTATCTGCATCGTCATCCGTTTGGTCCAGACTTTTTTGGACGTGGGCCTTCTGAGCCCGGATCATCAGCGTCGTGATCACTTCGATCGGCGGCTGATCGATCATTTTCAAGGCTATGCCCAGGCGCACGGTGGACAGCAGAGTGATGGCCTCTTTTGACGACACCAGGCGGCAGGAGCTCAACGTGCCGAATGCCCTGTGGACGCGGTCCTCCAGCTCGATGCGGCGGCTTCCCATCATCTCCTCGCGGGCCTTGCGCTCGTATTCCACCATCTCCCGGGCGGCCTCTTCCACCGAGCCGAGGATCTCCTTCTCCCGCAACCCGATCGACAGCGGATTGGAGATCTGGTACATGTCGCCGAGGGAATTGTCCCCCTCGCCCCAGTACCCCTTGATCTGCAGCCCCATCTGGTTGACCCGCTTCAGGATCCAGCCGATGGTGCCGTCGGTGACCAGGGCGGGCATGTGAAGCATCACCGAAGCCCTCAAGCCCGTTCCCGCGTTCTCCAGCCGGGAGGACATGTATCCCCACTCGATCGAGGCGGCGAAGTGAAGCCTGTCCTCCAACCGCCTGTCCAGGTCGTCCGCCTCCCGGTATACCTCCTTCAGGCACAGGCCCGTGTTCAGGCAGGCCAGGCGGAGGTGATCCTCCTCATTGACCATGGCGCTGATCCGGCCCTCCTGATTCAGCAGGACCAGCTTGTTCGGGGAGACGGAGAAATCCTGAGAAATGACGTTGCGTTCCAGCAGGATCTTGCGATCCAGCGGCGGCAGACGATCCAGGAATATCGGCTCGAAGGGATCGGAGAGCTCGGAGAAGGCTTCGATGATCTCCCGCTGAACCTGCTCTTCCTCCTCCTTGCTCAAGATCGGGGGGAAGGGAATGCCGAGCAGATTTCGGGCCAATCGAATCCGGCTGGAAACCGCAACATCGTCGTCGGCACCGGGAAGGCTGTACCAACCCCTGTCTGCCTGCATCACTGCTCCTCCGGGGAATTTTCTATCTCCCGGATGCGGTCCCGGATCCGTGCCGCCTTCTCATAGTCCTCCCTCTTCAGCGCTTCCTTGAGACCTTCCTTGAGCTTCACCACATCGACCAGATAGCGCTTGTAGGTGTTGAGCCGCTTGGGCAGCTTGCCGCGGTGCGCCGACTGCACGCCCATCTTCTCCAGCATGTAGTGAATCTCCCGGCTGAAGGTGCTGTAGCATTCGGTGCATCCCAGCTTGTCGCGCTTGCGGATGGACTGCCAGCTTGAGCTGCACCGGGGGCAGACCGCGTCCTTCCTCTTTTTGAGGTCCCGTACGTCCAGCAGGCCGTTGAGCATGCTGGAGATGGACAGCTCCCCGTGCTCCCCTTCGCCGCTGATGCCCCTCTCCAGGGCACACTCCTCGCACAAGTGCAGGTCCACCCGCTCCTTGCCGATGACCTGCTGGATGTGGATTACCGCCTTACGGGCTCCGCAGATTTCGCATTTCATGACTACAGTCTCTCGTTCCGGATCAGCTTCGTCCTCTACAGTGAAGTATACACACAAAATCAAATTTTCCGTAGCACTTCAAGAGGTTTTATCCGCGCCGCGGCCCGGGCCGGGAAAAAAGCGGCCAGGGAGGAGAGAGCGAGCGAAGCGGCGGCCACGCTGAACAGCTCGGCCACCCGGATCCGGATAGGGATCTCCTCCAGGTAGAACTCCGCGTTGAACAGGCGCACCGGAGCCGGACCCGGAAGCTCCGCGATCGGGGAGAGCAGCCGGCGCGAGGCCAGCAACAGCCGGTTGACGATCAGCTCGGAACCGGCCAATACGGAGTTGATGTTCACCGCCACGACCAGTCCCAGGCTCAAGCCCAGCACCACCCCGACTACGCCGACGCACAAACCCGTGAACACGAACGTGCGGGTGATGTCCCGGGGATGGGCGCCCATGGCCTTCAGAATGCCGATCTCCTCCGTTTTTTCGATCACCACCATGATCAGGCTGGAGGAGATGTTGATCGTGGCCACCGCCACGATCAGGGCCATCACGAAGATCAGCAGCGCCCTGGTGGTCTGGAAAGACTTGTAATTGGCCCGCTCCAGCTCGTACCAGCTCATGCCCCGGGTTTCCGGAGGCAGCTTCGCCTCCAGCCTGCGCAGCTGTCCGTCTATGCGGTCGAAAGGATCCCGTACCTTCACTCCCAGGAAGGTGGCGGCGCTCCTTCCCGGCAGCACCCTGAAACCCGTCGACAGGGGGATGTAGGTCCACAGCTTGTCGAGCTCCTGGTAGCCGGTGGTGAAAATCCCCGCCACGGTGAAGGAGCTCACCCGCGGCAGGCTGCGCCCGACGGAGGTCGAGACCATCGACAGCAGCCTGACCGTGCTGCCGACGTCCAGATCCAGCTTGTCGGCGATCTCCCGGCCGACCAGCATGGATCCGGGGCTCTCCAGGTCGAAGGAACCCTCGAGAATCCGGAAATACCTGCGGAAATCCTCGTCCTCCCGGTACAGGGAGGGGGGCACGGCCCGGACCGTCACCGCCCCGCGCCGTGAATCACTGTACAGCAGACCCATTCCCTGCCTCTCGACGATCACCCGTGTGACCCCCTCTTCACCCCTCAGCCGCTCGGCCAGCCGTTCGTAGCCCGCCGGATCCGCATCCCCGGCAAGGCTGACCTGCAGATGGTAGGTACCCACCTCGAGGTATCTGCGGGTGATCCCCTCGATCATGCCGTCGGCCACTTCCAGCACGACCACCAGCGGGATCAGGCTCAATCCGATGGCTGCCACGCTGCCGATCAGATGACCGGAAATGCGTCCGCCTCTGGAGACGAAGTTGCGCAAACCGAGGGCTGTCCAGAGTCTGCGGCCCGCGGCCATCACAGCTTCCTCAACCTGCGATGCTCCAGGAGGTAGTGATCATCCCCCAGGCGGGCGAAATCGGCCGCGTGGGTCACCAGGATCATCGATTTCCCGTGTCTCCGGACCAGCTCGAACAGCAGCTCCTGGATCGCCAGGGAGTTGCGCTCGTCCAGATTCCCCGTGGGCTCATCGGCCAGGATGAGGCGGGGATCGTTCATCAGGGCCCTGGCTACCGCAACCCTCTGCCGCTCTCCCCCCGACAGCTGCACCGGGTAGTGGCCGGCGCGGTCGCTCAATCCGACCTGGGCGAGCAGCTCCTGCGCCCGCCGGCCGGCCCGGGTACGGGGCGTGCGGGCGATCAGGGCGGGTATCAGCACGTTTTCCAGAGCTGTGAGGTCCTTGAGCAGATAGTGGAACTGGAAGATGAATCCCAGCTGCCTGGAGCGCAGCTCGATGAGATCCTCCTCCCGCTGCCCGGTGATGTCCAGCCCGTCGAAGAGGATCCGTCCCTCCGTGCAGTGGTCCAGTGCGCCGATCAGGTTCAGGAGGGTCGTCTTCCCGGAACCGCTCTCTCCCATGATGACTGCTGTCCTGCCCCTCGCTACGGCGAAGCTCACCTCCTGAAAGACCAGCAGATCCTCACGACCGCTGCGGAAGACCTTGCTCACACCTCTGGTCTCCAGCAGCGCCGGCAGCGTATCATTCATACCGCAGCACCTCCGCAGGCCGAACCTGCTTGACGCGCGCTGCCGCGGCGGCAGCCGCCGCGGTCGGGGCGAGCACGGCGAAAAGCACGATCAGGACCGCTTCCCGCAGCAGAACCGTGCTCGGGACCTCGGTTATGTAGAAGTAGGCCGGGGAAAACAGGGAAAAACGGTCGCTTCCGGTTCGCAGCAGCGGGGAGAGCAGCAGGTCCACGAAGGTGATGCCGGCGTTGACGATCCACTCGGCGAAGCCGAAAACCGCGTTGATGTTGACCGATATCAGGAGCCCGAGAAGCAGCCCGGCGAACGCACCGATCGTTCCGATCAGCAGCCCTTCGAGCACGAACACCCTGCGCACCGAAGTGTCCGATGCGCCGAGGGCCTTCAGCACGCCGATCTCCTCGTATCGTTCTCTCACCGCCCTGCGAAGCCCGTGGTGGATGTTGAAGCCGACGACCACGAAAATGAGGCCTATCAGGAAGGTCATCATGATTTTCTCCATGCGCAGGGCGCCGAAAAAGGCCCGGTTGAACTCCCGCCAGCTGAGCACGGAGTGGCGACCGGCCCCGGGCAGGTCCCGGATCCTCTGGATCATCTGCTGATCCCGGAACCGGTTTTCGATCTTGATTCCCAGGGTCGGGGCAGACTGCCCGGCACCGTCCAGCGCGGCTCCCTCCTGAAGGGAGATGAAGGCCCAGCCCAGGTCGAATTCGTAGTACCCGCTGCGAAACAGCCCCGCGACGGCGTACAGGCGGCTTTCGGGCTTCAGTTCCCCGGAGGGTCCGCTCTGCAGGGATAGGATCGACACCCCGTCGCCGACCCCCACGCCCAGATGCCGGGAAAGCTCGACGCCCAGGACGATGGCTCCGGGCTGATCCAGCCGGAAATCTCCATCCACGATCTCGAGGGTCCGGGCGAATGACGGATCCAGCTGCTGCACCTCCGGCGGGACCGCGCGGATCAGGCATCCGCGCGGATCGCTGAACCTTCCTTCGATGATCACCTGGTGCTCGCTGAACGGCACGGCGGAGCGGACACCGGGCAGGGTACGGAGGGACTGCAGCAGATCGGCGGCTTCCCGGCCGTCGATACCCCGCATCTGCAGATGGTAGGAGCTGATCTCGAGGATGCTCTCGATGAAGCCCAGCTGGAAACCGTTCATCACGCCCATCACCGCGGTCAGGGCCATCACCCCGACGGCCAATCCCAGTATCGACAGCACCGTCGAGGTTCCCCCGACGCCGCGCCGCCGGGAGCGGAAGTAGCGCAAGCCCATGAAGGAGACGAAACGGCCCCTCATTGAAACTCCCGGACCCGCACGACTTCTCCCTCCCTGAGGAACTCCTCCTTCACCTTCTGCTCTCCCCGGTAGTGGACCCTCATGAACGGCCTGCCGTCCCGGTACAGCTCCTCCACCCGCGATCGTTGCCCCTCCTGCCCGCGATACTCGGTAATGCTCTCCAGAGCTCCCCGCACGCGGTACTCCTCCCGCAGAGCTTCGCCCTCCTCGTCGTACTGGAACAGCCACCGCTCGATTCCCCGGGAACCCCGCCTGGTGGTCTCCAGGATCCTGCCCTGCCCGTCGCGGACGTGGACGGTCAGCTCCACCGGCTGCCCCTTCTGCTCTACCTCGATGCGCACCGGCAGTCCCTGCTCGTCGTAGATGCGCCGGGTCGTCCGCTCCAGCTTCGGCTCTTCCAGCAGCGAGCTCGACAGGATCTCGCCGTCACCGCGGTATTGGAAACGCTGCCGTTCGATCAGGGTTCCCCCGTACCAGTACTCCTGCTCCGCCAGCCTGCCGTTGGTGTCGTAGCGGTTGAACCGCCGCTCCCGGGCGTTCCCGTAGCGCTCTTCGCAGATCCCTTCGCCGCCGCTCAGGGACAGCTGCTGTCCGTCGCCTGCATCCCCCTGCTCCCGGGTTACCCGGCGGAGCTCGCCCTCCGCGGACAAGCGGTAGTGATCGCTGTGCAACAGCGTCCCATCGGGCCCGTAGGTGTCCAAGCGCTCCAGCCTCTCCCGGCCGTAGTGGTAGACGGTGCGCCGGCTGAGCTCGCCTTTCTCGAAACTCTGCTCCTCCGTCGGGCGGCCCTGCTCGTCGTAGCGGCGCAGCTGCACCAGCTCCCCGCCCTCGTACTCCCGTTCCTCGCCGGGATCGAGCTCCCAGCGGCGCACCGGCTGCCCGTCGTGAAAGAGGGTGCGCCTCTGCACCTCCCCCTCCCGTGCCACGACCAGGATGTAGTCGAACTCCTCCCGCCTGGAAGGGTCGATTTCCTCCAGCGGCATACCGAGATTATTGGAAACGTAGATCCGCTTCCCGGCTGCCGGGACCTCCTGGCCGGAAAGATCCGGCGGGAGCGCCAGAGCCGCGAGAACCGCGAGGGTGGCCAGGAGGATACCGGCAGGGGGGCGCAGCAGCGGGGACACCGTCACCGTACCTCGAGCAGGCGGTCCAGGTACGCCTCCCGGTCGAAGGGCTCGAGATCCTCCAGCTTCTCCCCGACTCCCATGAAGGAGAAGGGGATGCCCAGGTCCTGAGATATGGCCACGGCGATCCCTCCTTTCGCAGTGGAGTCGTACTTGGCCAGGATGATGCTGTCCACCCCGACTGCGTCGTGGAACACCTCCGCCTGGCGCAGAGCATTCTGGCCGGTAGTCGCGTCGATGACCAGGATCTTCTTGTAGGCCTCGGCCGGTATGCGGCCCCCGGCGATCCTGTCGATCTTGCCCAGCTCCTTCACAAGGTGAGCCTTGTTGTGCATCCTCCCCGCCGTGTCGGCGATGATCACGTCGACCCGGTTGGCCTGGGCGCTGGAGATGGCGTCGAAAACCACCGCCCCGGGGTCGGCTCCCGGTTCCTGGCGCACCACCGGGACGCCCAGCCGTTTTCCCCACACCGCCAGCTGGTCGACGGCGGCGGCTCTGAAGGTGTCGGCCGCCGCCAGGAGCACGCTCTTCCGCCGCTGCCTGCGCAGGTACTCGGCCAGCTTGGCGATCGTCGTTGTTTTGCCCACTCCGTTTACCCCCAGCACCAGGAGCAGGTTCACCGCTCCTTCCACCGGCTCCAGGGTCACGGTCCGGAGGGTCCCGGAGAGCTGCGAGCGAAGAAGCTGGAAAAACCGGTCCCTGTCGCTCCCCGCCCTGCCGCGGATCTCGGCCCTGGAGGTCTCGATGATGCGATCCGCCGTAGCCGGTCCGATATCCCCTTCGATCAGGATCTCCTCCAGCTCCTCGAAAAGATCCAGCTCCGGTCGTCCGAACAGCTCCCGGATCCTGGCGCCCAGAGTCTTTCTGATCATCTCTGCGAACCTTCCCTCATCAGGACCTCCGATCGGCGGCGCGAAGATAGCGGATCACGCGAACCAGCAGATTGACGAACAATCCCGCGCAGACGGCGGTGGTACCGTAGGAGAGGTAGGAAAGCGTATCCGCCGTGAGCTGCGCAGATGCCGGTGCCCCGGCCTGGGCGGCCATCACCCGGTAGTCATAGCCGTAGCCCCACAGGAAAATCGGCACGGGGATCGAGAGGGCAAAATATCCGAAAGCCCTGTACAATTCCTCCCGCCTCTGCCCCTGTAGCGCCGCCGGTTCCACATCCTCCGGCACCAGGGCCGCAGTGGCGGTCGGTGCGAAATCCGAGTCCACGTACAGCGGAAAATCCAGATATCCCTCCCGCCGCAGCAGGATGCGGCTCAGCTCCTGCGGCTTGTCCACATCCAGGGGAGTGGTGCCCAGCCACTCCGATCCCCGGTACACCGCCGCACCCTCCGGGTCGCTGTCCAGGGAAAACGCATCAGCCGGTTGTGCGAGCAGCGTGAAGCGCTCGACCCCCTCGGAGCCGGGAGCAAGCTCGACCGTGCGCTGCTCCCTGCGGTAACCCGGAGACTCGACGCGGATCTCCGTCGTGCCGGGCAGCAGGTAGGGAACTCTCAGGGGAGAGCGCCCCCGGAAGCTGTCGTCGATCCACACGGCGGCGCGGGACGGAACCGTCTCCACGGTCAGGGAGCTCCAGTCCCGGCCCCAGAGCACCGAGGCGAGCTCTTCGATCAGCGGGTCCATCCGATCGTAGATCTCCGCCGGTGCCGCGGCGTCACTGTAGGAGAACACGGGCTGCCCAAGAACGGCATTGTAAGCATCGACCTCGAAGAACAGAAATCCCCGGACCTCTTCGAATTTCCCCCAGATCAGGACGTCCAGATCCTCACGAGTCGCCAGCTGCAGCGGGCTGAGCACCGGGCTGTCGTAGATCAGCTGCCCGTCAGCGCCCGAGGCGAAGCGCAGCTCTTTGCTCTGCGGAAAGGATATCTGCCGCGGATCGGCTTCCCGCAGCTCCCGGAGGGCCTCCAGATTGTCGGCAATCCGCTGATCGTAGGCGGCGGTTCCGCCGCCCGCTGCGCTGAAAAACAGCTCGTCCCGGGCGCGCCGGTCCGAGCCGACGGCGCTGACCAGGCGCTGTTCCTCTTTTCTGATGATCCGGCTCCGATAAGCCTCCTGTTCCTCCTCGCCGAAGTAGTGTCTCGGTATGGCCTCCAACCGCTCCCGCAGCAGCAGGGGGAAACTGTGCGTGAGGTAGAGGTTCTCCGGGCTCAGGCTTCGCTCCTCGAAGGCTGCAATTCCGACCATCCAGTGCTCCCGCTCGTCGGCCAGCGTGAACCCCTCGGAACAGAGGGCGAATGGCACGGCGATCAGCAGCATGATCGGAAGTATCTTCATGCGGTTGTTCATTCGATTGTTCAT
>JAFGQJ010000095.1 GCA_016935715.1 Spirochaetales bacterium | reverse complement strand
TGTCTCCAGGGAACCGCTGAAATAGACACCGGCACGGGTTTCCCGCACGCTGGCGGCCCCCAAATCCAGCAATTCCCGGGCCAGGAGGTCCTCCAGGTAACGGGCGGAGCTTGCGAAAAATTCGTGCTGCGGCGATCCGGTTTGCCGACCCGTCTTCCGCCTGCCTTTATTCGTCATGCGCGGTATGACGATACGGCAAATGAACCGCCGACACAAGAGCCTCCAGCCCCTACGGCAGCAGATCGATCACCCGCAGGCCTGAAGCACCGTCCGCCACGTAGGCGTACGAACCGCTGACGGCGACCTGTGTGGCTTGAGTGGTTGGGCAGCTGCCGAGGATGCGCGGGCGGTGGATGCAGAACGGGTCGGTCTGAGCACTGTTGGCATGGCTCTCCGAGCTGCCGGTCAAAGTCGGCCTCACATAGTACCAGTACCAGCGGCCGCTCTCCACCTCCGTGTCCACGAAAGCCGTGCCGATGACGGGCCCGGAGAGGTTGACATACGGTCCGCCCTGCTCGGTGGCTCTCCATACTTCGAACTCGGTTGTCGCCGGGATGGGCGTCCATTCCACGCGAATCTGCCGCACCTCCCCCGCGACCCGGGGAGCGAGCTCCTGCCCGAACAGCGGGATGGCCTTTAGGTAGTCGGAAACGCTCTCCGGCCAGCCGGGCTCGGGGTGGCCCTGAGCTGGAACACGTGCATGTTTCCGTTCCGCAGTCCCGAAATCACGCAGGGCGAAGCCGCATTCTCAACCGTCTGCCCAACCTCCTCCGAGGGCAGGGAGCCGTTGGTCGTGTAGTACAGGGTGTAGCTCTGGGTGTGCGGCACGGGATCCCAGGTCACGGTCGCTCGGTCGTTCTCCGCGCTGACCTCGAAGGAGGGAATGCCGTTTCCCTTCTGTTTCTGCAGCGGCAGGGAGGCCGTGCCCGTGTTGCCGTTCCAGTCCACAGCCGCCATGGCGACCGTGAAGCTCGTGGCCAGCGTGGTCGTGGGGAACTGGAAGGCGAAGCCGCCGTCCGGGGCGAACGCCGCCGAACCGGCCACCACGCTGCCGGGCACCGCGTACGACAGGGAGCGCACCTGGCCGTCGTTCCCGGCCGAGGTGGCTGCATCCGTCACAGTACCGCTGATCTCCACGATGTTGGCGCACAGGCTGCCTTCGGCCGGAGAGCTGATCACGATCACTGGCGGAGTCTGGTCCTTGACGTTGACGACCATGGTCCTGGTCAGCGGGCTGGGGCAGCCGGCCAGCCCCAGGCAGAGGAGGCCGAGAATCCACGTGGGTATGTACTTGCGGTTCATGTCCTACTCCTCCAGAAACAGGATCTCGTAGGCGGGGTCCCGCTCCTCCGCGGCGCGGGCTTCTTCCGCGCGGCGCTCACCCAGGTAGGCGAACTGCCTGACCCGCTCCGGGTCGAGGCTCTGCGCCAGGGCATAGTGCTCCCGCGCCCGGGCATAGTCGCCCATCTGGTAGCAGGTCGTTGAGATGTTTAACAGCACCGTGATGCCCTTGGCCGTGCCGCCCTCCCCCCTGGCTTCCAGATCCCTGTACGCGTCCCGGAAACGCGCCAGAGCCGCCGGGTAGTCCTTCTCGAGAAACAGCAGGTTGGCCAGGTTGATGCGCGCACTCTCGTATCCGGAATCCAGCCGCAGCGCCTGGTTGAAGGCTTCCTCGGCCTGGCGGTAGCGCTGGAACCGGGCGTAGAGGATCCCCAGCTTGTTGAACTCCTACTTGCGGCCGCTGCTGCGGGCCGCTACCCTGGTGTTGAACGTCGCGTAGATGTGCCCCGGCACTGTGATGAAGCCTGTCTCCACGCCTGCGGTCTCCATCAGGCTGCAGAACAGAACGGTCAGGTCGTCGCAGTCGCCTGTGATCCTCGTGAGCGTATCCCTCGGCAGGCTGATGGAGTCGATCACCAGGGGGTTGCCCTGCACCTTGGTGAAGGGCAGGGCCGGGTCCGCCTGGTACAGGCAGCTGATCTCCCCCAGGGCCTGGAAGACCTGAATCGCCATCTGCAGGGGTTCATTGAAAGTGGGAATCGTCTCCTCCTTGCAGGTCTGACGGATGAAGCTCGCGTAGTTGCGCAGGGCGCTGTCCGCAGGGGTGATGAAGGCCGCAACCTTGCGATCGTCGTCCCAGGTGACCGCGGTCTTGTCGAGCAGGTCTTAGGTGACCGACTGCCGCTGTTCGATCGCGATCTCGAAGCTCTTGGCGAGCCGGTGAGCCACGGCCAGCCCGAGAGCCCCGTACCAGTGCGTGTGGTCCCACTTCAACGGTTCCACCGGGTCCTGGCTGTCGAAGCGCATCATGCCGAGCTTCCCGACCGGCTGCAGAACCGGCCGCGAAGGAATCGGCCAGCGCAGCGCCGCAGACAGGTCGAAGATGTTGTACTGGGACCCGTAGGCGGCGAACGGTGACAGGCTCTGGTACTCGACGCCGACGGAAACCGGGAAGCGGTAGTAGGTGTTGTAGTCCGGGGCTGTGTCCTAGGAGACGACGAGCGGGGCGGACAGCAAGCAGAAGACGAGACAGAGCACGCCCCTCCTGCGGCTCCCGCATGAATCGTTAGACATGACGAACCTTCCTCTCGCGAGGTTGCGGGGTGTCTGTCCAACAGTCTATCACACCGGAGGCTGATTCGCCAAATCCGATTCTGAAAGCGCCGCACCGCCGCGTCTCGATCCTGTGCACGATGCCGTTCGCTGGTACGTGGCCTGATGACGGTCTGATCACCGACTGAGACCCGCCCCCTGAGCCTGCAGCACCTGGAGCACGATCTGGCTGACCAGCTCCACCGCCCGCGGATCGATTTCGAGGGCCGGTGCTCCGCCCCAGCCGCGCTGCTCCCGCACCTGGAACAGCTCCTGGACCTCCGGCTCGCTCAGGGCAGCCGGACCGCCCAGCTGCATGGTGACCAGGCGGATGCGGGCGTACATCTCCAGTGTCTCCATGCGGTAGTAGGCCTGCATCACTGAGGCTCCCACGGTCATGGCGCCGTGGTTGGCCAGCAGCAGGGCATCGCAGTCTGCGATCTCCCGGGAAACCGCCTCCGGCACCGCTTGCGTGGTGGGGGTACCGTACTCGGAGAAGCCGATTCTGCCCAGACCGAACACCACCTCGGGGAGGATCACGTCCTGGTCGAGCCGGATGCGGGAGGTGGCGAAACCGGTGGCCGTGGGCGGATGGGCGTGCACGATCGCCTGAACGTCGGGACGCTGCCGGTACACGGACAGGTGCATCTTCATCTCGGAAGTGGGCTTCAGCTCGCCGCTGAGCACACGTCCCTCCCCGTCCACGGTGAGCAGCATCTCGGCGCTCATATCCCCCTTGTTCACCCCCGTGGGGGTGATGAGGATCTTCCCGTCGCTCAGGCGGGCGCTGATGTTGCCGTCGTTGGCCGCCACGAAAAACCGATCCTTCAGTCGCCTTCCCGCCTCCAGGATCTCCGCCCGCGCCGCCGCTTCATCCATCATCTGCTCCGCCTCCGGCGATACACCCATAGACCTAGTAGGATGACTGGCTCTTGGCGCCGCTGACGATGGCCACGCTGGCACTGGCTCCGATGCGGCTGGCTCCCGCCTGAATCATGGTCACCGCATCCTCGTAGCTGCGGATGCCCCCGGCCGCTTTGACCCCCATCTCCAGACCCACGGTTCTGCGCATCAGGGCCACGTCCTCCGCGGTGGCCCCGGAGGAGGAGAAGCCGGTGGAGGTCTTGACGAAGTGAGCCCCGGCACGTTTGGCGGTCTGGCAGGCCAGGACCTTCTCCTCGTCGCTGAGCAGGGCGCATTCGATGATCACCTTCAGCACCGTGTTCTGTCGGCAGGCCCGCAGCACCCAGCGGATGTCCTCCTCCACCGTCTTGAGATCACCGGATTTCAAGGCGCCGATGTTCATCACCATGTCGATCTCATCGGCCCCGTTTTCGACCGCTCCCCGGGTCTCGAAGCTCTTGGCCCGGCTGTCCATGGCGCCGAGGGGAAAGCCGATCACGGTGCAGACCTTCACCCCCTTGCCGCGGAGCCTGCGGGCGCAGTAGGCGGTCCAGGTGGTGTTCACGCAGACCGAGTAGAACCGGTACTCCGCCGCCTCCGCGCAGAGCTTCTCGACCTGCTCCAGGGTAGCCTCCGGCTTGAGCAGGGTGTGATCGATGTAGCGGGCCAGATCTGCGGGGCGCAGGCCCGGAAGCTCGGGCGGCGCCAGGCCGGCAGCCG
>JAFGQJ010000094.1 GCA_016935715.1 Spirochaetales bacterium | reverse complement strand
GGCGTTTGAGCTGGATTCCGATCTCCGAGAACAGCTCCCCCGGGACTCCCACCAGGGCCGCTTCCTCGCCGAAGCGCAGCACCTGCAAATCCCCCGGTGCGTGGTCCTTCATTTTTCCCCCCCGGACTGTTTCCAGCATTTCGGCGGCCCATCCGCCCATGTCCTGGTGCATGGCCACCCGGTTGATGTGCTTGTCTTCCCAGTCGATGCCGCTCAGGGTTTCCTGATCGGGACTGCGCCAGCGCTCGACTTCCCGGCGATGGAACTCGACCAGGCGGAGGAGCTCCTGCTCTGACGGTACAGCCAGGTACGGAAAGGGAACGGTCTTCAGTGCAGCCCGGACCCGGGGCTCGGCCAGCCTCCGGCAATTCTCCAGAGTCTTGACGACCTCCCCGGCCAGGATCCTCCCCAATCGATCGATGTCCTGCTCCTCCCCCTCCTTGAAATTGCCGTCCGCACCGATGGCCGCGGCCTTGACGTCGCCGCATGCTCCCTGGGTGAAATACACCGGTGCGCCGTACACCTGCTCCACGATGCGCTGCATCCGTCCCGGATAGTCGGCGGATACCTCGTACACGTGGACACCGAGCGTGGTGGGGTGAGTGGCGAAGTTCACCAGAATGGCGAAGGGCTGACCGTCCGGCCGGTCGAACCTGAGCACCTGCACCTCCGGATCCGTGATTCCGTCGGGATTGGGGAGCTGGCGGATGCCCCTTTCGGTGGGAAGGCGCCTGTTCATTCCGACTCCCTCCGCCCGCCCCCGCCCGGCTGAGACGGTTACCTCGGTCAGGGTCTGTTCTGCGCTGAGAAGCGATCCGACCAGGTGCTTGCGCAGCTGCCCCAGGTACTCCGGATCCGGCTGTACGCTTCCCAGTCTGATCGTGGCCGGACCGGTGTGCGTATGGGAGGGACAGAGCATGAGGTGGCCGGCGGCGATCGAGTGGCTGGCCTCTACATCCCTGCGCAGCTGCTCGACGAATTCCCTGCTGAACTCGATCAGGTCGCAGGTGAACAGGGCGAAACGCTTCCCGCCGGATTCCAGCAGCAGTGTCTTGGCGTACAGGTCATCCATCACGCGCCGGGCCGGCTGATCCCGGGCGATCGAGCCCTGGAGGCGTATCCCCAGCGGAGGTGTGATTCGGGTTACGGCCCTTCCGGCACGTATCGTATCGCTCATACCGCCGGCTTTCAGAACATCGGGTATAGATGGTGAATCCGAGGCAGGAACTTCTCCAGGTACTTCCTGTTGGCCTCGTCGCCGCCCTTGATGTTCGCGCTGGTCCAGATGGGCGGCTGGATGCCCTTGGCCAGGAGGATCTCCACGGTCTTGGCGACGATCAAATTGGATGCGAAGCACACAGCGTAGGTGCTGCTGGCTCCCACCTTCTGCTCCAGCCCTTCGATCGTCAGCACCGCGTCCCCGGCCGGGACGTGAACGTCCACCACGATGTCGGCCAGCTCGTGGAGGTTCTTGTTGCTCGGGTGCCGGGCTGCGATCCCCGGCGGTACGTTGCTGGCGAACGCCCGGGAAGTGACGGCGACCACCGTTGCCCCCAGCTCCTTCCCGAACAGGGCTGCGTCGATGGTGAGCGCGTTGATGCCGTTCACATTGATGATGATCAGCAGATCGCCCTCACCGACCCCGTAGTACTTGAGGACGCTCCTGGCCAGGCCGGTGGTCCGTTCGATGTTCGGATGACTGTCGATCAGGGACAGTCCGGCGGGGAACAGGGGGTTGGTGTTGGTCAGCCCGCCGGCGCGCCAGAACACCTCCATGGCACCCATGATCGAATGGCCGCCGGTGCCGAACACGTGGATCAACCGGTCCTCTTCGACCATCCTGGCGGCCAGCTCGGCCGCGCGGGTGATGCTGTCCTGCTCGTTTTCGGCAATCGCCTTGAGGATCCCCGATACGCTCTCATGATAGCTTTCGAATACGCTCATTCCTTTTCCTCCTGATTCTTTATCCGTTAATATCTTCATCCAGGCGAACCGCTTCGCCCCGGCGCATGGACGCCTGGATGGCATTGCTGATTCTGACGATCTTCAGGCCCCAGAGAGCATCGGGCTGGGGCTTCTGTCCGGCACGAAGGGTCTCTACGAAGTAGCGCAGGCAGGAGGAGATGCCGCCCACCATCCTGTTCTGCACCTCCGCCTCCAGGGAGAGCTTGGGGTACTGGTAGCCTTTCTCGGTCGCCACCTTCAAGCCTTCATGAATCCTGTCGATGTGAATCGCTCCCTTTTCCCCGATGATCTCGATGAACGAGTCGGTCACGGTGGGCATCGAGTTCGGCAGCATCCAGCAGGACTCGAAGGTTCCGATGGCGCCGTTGTCGAAGCGCACCAGTGCCTGCACCGCATCCTCGGTATCGATGTTCCTCCCCGCGAGAACCTTCTTGACGCCCAGGGCGTACACGGAGCTAACCTCCGTTTCCAGGAACCAGAGAACCAGATCGATATCGTGGGTGGACAGATAGCTGGCCGGGGAGGTCTTTGCCGTCCAGTTCATCATTTCGGTTGCCGCCCAGAGGGTGTCATCCTTGCGGGCATAGACCATGACCGCTGAGCCGATCTCCCCGCTGCGGATGATCTGCCGGGCGCGGGCGTAGGGGGCGGCCCAGCGATGCGTGTAGTTGACCATCACATGAGAGCCCGTCTCGCTGGAGATGCGGGCGATCTCCTCCGCGTCCGCCACCGTGGTCGCCAGCGGCTTTTCCACCAGCACGTGCCTGCCCGATTTCAGGGCGGCTATGACCGGTTCCTTGTGCAGGAAATCCGGGGTAGCCACGTGAACCGCATCGAGCTCTTCGGCCTCCAGGGCTTCTCTGAAATCCCTGTATACGCTCCCGGCGCCGCAGCGTGCGGCCAGGGCCTTTGCCCTGTCTTCATCCAGGTCGACGATGGCAGCGAGCTCCGCTGCCTCGATCTCCGAATAGATGCGTGCGTGTTTCTGTCCCATGATTCCCGCGCCGATCACGGCTATGCGAACGCGTGCTCTCACCTCATCCTGTTCCTTCTTCGGGTACGACTGTGCATGGTTCATGATCGACTACTCTCGAAAGTTGAGATCCGAGTGCATGAGAAAATTGACCCTGCTGTGCGGGTACCGCTTCATCAGAGCATCGAGCCCCGACTGGGCATCCGGAAAGCTCTCGTATCCGGCCAGGCGCATCTCCTGTTCTTCGAGCCCTGGAGACACGACGGCACAGCCGATACGCTTCCTCAATCGAGACAGCATGGCACCCGGAGGAATGGGAAGCGGGTCTTCGGGCATGCGGGTGTGTCCGGCAAGCAGCTGCTCGAGAAGTTGCCGGTTGTCATCCCGCCCGATGCGCAGGGGGAATTCCCGGTGCACACCCAGCCCCTCCGGGCAGGGGGTGAGCAGCAGAAGGGTGCCGCCGTCACGCACCAGCCGCTCACCGCTGTAGATCCCCTTGGTGGCCTGCCAGAAGTCGATATCGTGGAAGTAGGAGACAGCCACCGCGATGTCGGTCCGTTCTTCGATGTCCCGGGAATACACCTGGTGTGCCAGCTTCACCCCCTCCCGCTGGGCCGCGACGTAGTGACCGGCCACCACCCGGTACACCCCGTTTTCGGGGGTGAGGATGCAGTTGACGACGAACTGGAGCCCGACGATGTCCACCCAACGCTCCATGCGGGTGCGCACGACGCACTCATCCCGGCCGGTCATGTTCTGCTCTGTCAGCCCGTGGGTGAAATGAAACTGAGTGACGGTTTCCTTTCCGGCCACCCCCGGGTAGATGATCTTACCGCCCCCGGACCACCCCACCGCCGCGTGGGGCACGATGCTGCCGATGCCGATGCGCAGCCGCGCCCGCAGCACCTCTTCCTCGATGAAGATG
>JAFGQJ010000016.1 GCA_016935715.1 Spirochaetales bacterium | reverse complement strand
CGCAACAAACTCCTTGACCGGAGCTCACTTTAACTTCTACCGGACTCAGGCCGGGGCGGAGGCGGATCTCCTGATCCAGGCGGGACGGAGGATCTGGCCGATAGAAGTCAAACTGGGCATCGATGTGCGGCGCCTGCAATCTTCCATGGGAGCAGCCGTCTCGTTCGATCCCCCTACGGCAGGTCGAGGGACAGGATGTAGCGCTCCAGCTCCTCCCGCTGCCGCTGCTCGGCGGCGCGCAGATCCTCGATCTCGGCCAGTGCCCGCTCCAGCTGGTTCTCCTGCGCATCCAGCAGAGAAACGTAGCGCCTGTACAGGTCCGAGTCCTTGTCCAGCCGGGCCATGTTCTCCCGGATGCGGCTCTGCTCGCGGTGGATCGTGTTGACTTTCTGCTCCTCCTCCTGACGCCGGCTCACGGTCCGGGCCAGGGCGGTTTTGCGTTCGGCCAGCCCTTCCAGGGCCTGTTTGACCCTCCGCTCCACGTTGCGTGCGCTGAGGAAGTAGGCGATCCGCTGGTCGTCGATGTTGGTCAGCAGCACGCTCCTGTCGATCTGCCGCTCCTGGGCGACCAGCAGCTCCTCGCTCCCCCCTGCAGGGACCTCCACGAGAAACCGATAGGCGCTTCGCGTGGTCTCCTCCGCCTCGACCGGTTCGACCAGCTCCCAGTCGGGGTTCAGGGGGTGCTCCACCAGGACCGGGCGGGTCCGGTGGTCGGAGTTCTTGAGCCGGTAGGAGGACTCGGAGCGCTGGGACAGGGTGCTGATCAGCGTTCCCTTGACGATGCGCACCGACAGCAGTGTCTCCGGCACGCTCCGGGAGCTGACCGCCACCTCGGTGTCCAGATCCACGGCGAAGCTGATCAGGCGCTCCCCCCCGGCAGGCAGCGTGTCGATGCGGGCATCCCCGGCGTAGCTTCCCTCCTCGAACACGGTCAGGGGTCCGCCCATCAGGTCGAAACCGGTGGTGTTCTTCAGTTTCAGCCCGTGAAGCGGGTGCTTGGCCTGTACCCGCTGGTTGTAGATGGAAATGCGGCTGCCCTCCACCTCCTGCGTGACGATGGGCAGCATGGCCGACTCCTGCCGGGGCACGGTCACCGGATGGCCGATCAGGTAGCGGAAGAAGTTCCCCGCCTCCTCCGCCTGGGCCGCCGCGGCCACTCCTTCACTGAGATCCAGCTCGTCCCCTCCGTACTCCTCCTCGAGCATCAGCTCGGCCTCAGGGGCGGCTGCTCTGGAACTGCGGACACTCCCCTTGGCTGCAGGAGCCTGCGGAGGAGCGGCGGCCAGCCCCAGGTCCTCCTCGTAGCGCTGGGGAGCGATGGAGGAGTAGGTTTGCACCTCCACCTTGGGCCTGGGCACGTACACGGGCTGGTAGAGGTCCATGATGAAGGAGATCGGACGGCCCGCGACCAGGCTCAGAGAAACCTCCCTCCAGTCTTCATCCGTCGTGTTCTCCACGATGGCCCAGCCCTGCAGGAAATGCCCGTCCTCCTCTCCCAGAACCAGGCGGTAGCTGGTCTTCCACAACGGCGCCTCCAGCAGGTAGCCCACCCGCACGCGCCGCTCGCCCTGCCCGGAAAATCCCAGAGTGACCCGCTTCTTCTCCGCGCTGCGGCTGTCGGCCAGCAGGGAAAGAGCCTGATCCAGCTCCGCCTGCAGCTGGGGATTGAGGAAGCGCAGGCTCCGTACCCTGGCCAGGTCGATGCTGCGCATGCCGTCGTCGGTCAGCAGGTTGAGGAAGGTGTCGGCGGCGTGCTCGTCCCTGGCCCTGGATTCCACACCCACCACCGTTCCGCTGATCCGGCCGCTGGTGACCAGCTCCACTCTCTCACCTCGCGCCTGAGCCAGGATCTGAGCCACGCCGGGATCACCGGTCAGGTCGATGGCGAAGCTCTGCAGGGTGCGGGTCAGCGGATCCCGGGAGGAGTAGGTCACCTCCGTGATCCGGCCGCCGTCCAGATCCTGCACCACCATGCTCTTGAGCAGATCGTTGATGTCCCTGGTCTTGAAGTACAGGTCGAGGTCGGTGTTCCCGATGACCGTCCCTTCCCGCTGGAAATAGCCTACGCCGCTGGAGAACAGCACCACCGTGGAGAGGGGAAGCTGTCCCGAGCGCTCCGGGCTTTCAACGGCACCGTCCTGTTGCCCGTCCCGGGCACCCGCTGCACCGAGTGCGCCGGTGCCAAGAAGCGTACAAATGAATGCGATCGAAAGAAAGAAACACGTCCTGGTTTTCATACCCCCAACACTACCGCGGGGTGATGCGGATTTCAAGCGGCCTGTGGAGCTTCCCCCGAATAGATACAGGCTTGATTTTTCTCCGACTCCCGTCCATGGTATGCAGACCGGACATGGCGAAAAAATCGCAGCTGCTCCTGTTCGCCACCGCAGTCTTTCTGCTGTGGTTCGCTCAGTACGTGTTCTTCCCCACCCTTCCCGAGTACCTGCACGGGAAATTGAACAGCCTGGCCCTGGTCGGGGCCGTCCTGTCGATGTACGGCCTCTGGCAGGCGGCCGTTCGCCTGCCGCTGGGGATCCTGATCGACGCGGTCGGGCGGCAGAAGCTGTTCCTAATTGGCGGCTTCATCCTGTGCGCCGCCGGAGCCGCCATCCTGGGCGCGGGAAACTCGGCCTTCGGGCTGTACCTCGGCCGCTCCCTGACGGGGCTGTCCATGGGAATCTGGGTGCCCCTGGTGGTCGTGTTCAGCGGCTTCTTCCCCCCGGAGCAATCGGTTCGGGCCAGTGCGATCGTCACTCTGATCACCGCGGTGGCCCGGATGGCCGCAACGGCCCTGAACGGCTATCTCAACAGGTGGGGCGGCTACGGACTGGCCTTCTTTGCAGGGGTCGCGGCTGCCTCCCTGGGGGCGATCTTCATCCTGCCGATCCCGGTCGACGGCCGGCCGGCCGGAGCACCGAAGCTGCGCCCCCTGCTGCGGCTGTTCCTCCGCCGCTCCGTGCTTCTGCCCTCGGCCCTGGCGGCCATCAATCAGTACGTGATCTTCGGCATCTCTCTGGGATTCATGCCGGTTATGGCGACGGAGCTGGGAGCCGGGGATGTCGCCCTGGGTTACCTGGCCACGGTCAATCTGTTTTTTTTCCTGCTCGGGAACCTGACCGCCACCTCCCCGAGCTCACGTCTGAAGCCGGAGACGATGTTGCTGGCGTCCTACCTGCTGTTCGCTGCAGCCATCGCAGCTGCGGCCCTGATCCGGAGCATCCCCGTTCTGTTCCTTACCCAGGGAGCAATCGGTATCGGGCAGGGCGTCGGCTACCCCGTGTTGATGGGTATGACCATCCGGGAGGTCCCTGCCCGACAACGAACCGGGGCCATGGGACTGCACCAGTCCGTCTACGCCGCGGGCATATTCCTGGGACCCTGGGCGTCCGGCCTCCTTGCCCAGTCTATCGGGATGCGCCCGATGTTCGGCCTCACCGCCGCTGTTGTCCTGATCCTTGGCATCAGCGGGACTGTTCTTTTGTCCCGGCCCCGGGCACCGGCGGCAAGGAGGCCAGGAAAGCGGCAAGAGCCAGGTACCATTCCCGGAGGCCGGGGCGCGCCGTCGGAATCCCGATGATGTCCAGGTGATCGGTTGACTCCAGCAGCCCCATGTAGTTCCACTGTCCCGGCACCGGCACGCCGGAGTATCCCTCGATCCTGTCGGTGGATCCCAGGGTCGGGCCGTCCATCGAGCAGGTGTTTACTATCCCGTCGTTCCGCCACCAGGTCTCGTCGATCGGCAGATCCGTCTCCCCCTCCCGGATGAAGGAGCCGATGAAGCGGGCGACGGAGCTCAGGCGGGCGGGGACTCCGATTTCAGGCACCTGGATCCCGCTGACCGGATCCCGGGCCGTGGCCTCCGTTGCCCAGGAAAAATAATACACCCCGGGCTGTGCCTTCACCCATCCGTTGAGCTCCCTGGCTCCTTCGGGAGAGCCGTCATAGTAGGCGGTATCCCTGGATTGCGACCAGAGCCCGCTTGCCGCCACCCTGTCCCGATACGTGAAAAAGTCCTCCCCCGGGCGGCGGCTCAACCCCCACTGATCGAGCTTGAAATCGTAGTACAGGCCGGGAGAGATCGCGCTCAGCGATATCAGCAAGGTGAAGGCCGGTCTGAGCAGGGATCGATCCCAATCGTAGCGATACACGAGGGTCGTGCCGTCGTGGGGGGAGGAGATCGTGGTCAGGGAGCACACCCAGGACCTCCCACCCTGGAACAGGGGATGCTGCCCCTCGTCCCGCGCCGGAGCGCCCTGCTCCAGCAGCTGGATCAGCGCTCTGGCGGTCGGTCCGCCCAGGCTGTGCCCGATGATGTGCACCTTGTTGACCTGCCCGGTGCCGGGATCCACCTCACCCCATTCGGGGTACAGGCCCTGGTAGCTCCTTCCGTAGCGGTTGTGGGCGAAGCGCTTCGAATGAGCCTCCCCGTAGTCGACCCGTCCGCCCTTGATGCAGGCGTACAGCTCGCAGGCCCGGTCCCAGACACTCGATACCGGGCCGACCGCGGCAGAGTACGTCTCATAGCCCGCCCCGCGCAGGTGCTCCTCCAAATCCGAGAGTCCGCCCCAGTAGCGCAATCCGAACAGCTCGTCCCGGTCGAATCCGAGCAGGCCGTGGACAAGAATGATCGGGCAGCTGTTTCCTCTCTCCGGCTCCGGGATCGACTCCAGGGTCCGTGAAGAGCTTCCGCAGCCCAGCAGGACGGCAAGGCAGATCAGCAGGATCGAAACGCCCGTCGGCTTCATCACCACTCAGTATAGTCTATTACAATCCGGACGCTCTTGCATTCACGGCCCCGGGAGCACTAAATTTAAACTGTGGCGGATCGGGCCGGATGTATACAGATCAATGACACCCTCTGGGAGATACCCCCTTCCTTCAAAAAGGGCATGCGGGTCCCGGTGCGCATCTACGCCAGCAAGGAGCTGCTGGACGGTATGGATGTCTCCGTGTTCGAGCAGGCGACCAACGTGGCCACCCTGCCCGGGATCGTGGGCTACTCTTTCTGCATGCCCGACGGCCACAGCGGCTACGGCTTCCCCATAGGGGGCGCGGCGGCATTCGACACCAAGACAGGAGTGATCTCTCCCGGGGGGATCGGCTTCGACATCAACTGCGGCATGCGCCTGGTGGCGACCTCACTGTGCTGGGAGGAGGTTCAGCCCCGCCTCCGGGAGCTCGTGGATCGACTCTTTGCCCGGATTCCGGCCGGGGTCGGAGGCAAGGGTTTCCTGGAGCTGTCCCGCAGCGAGTTCCGGACCCTGTCGGAGCGGGGCATGAAGTGGTGCCTGAAGAAGGGCTACGCGCTCCAGGAGGACCTGGACCGGACCGAGGGAAACGGCTGCGTCCTGGAAGCGGACGCCTCGAAGGTGAGTGAAAAGGCGGTGGAACGGGGCTACAGGCAGATCGGCACGCTCGGTTCCGGGAACCACTACCTGGAGATCCAGGTTGCAAAGCCGGAGAATGTCTTCGATCAGAGGCTGGCCGCCGCCTTCGGCATCGATCGTCCGAATCAGGTGGTGATCATGTTCCACTGCGGCAGCCGGGGGTTCGGTCACCAGATTGCCAGCGATTATCTGCACGACTATCTCCAGGTGATGGAGTCCAGGTTCGGGATCCCCGTTCGAGACAGGGAGCTGGCCTGCGCCCCCTTCGCATCGGAGGAGGGCCGGGACTACTTCAAGGCCATGAACTGCGCCATCAACATGTCCTTCGTCAATCGCCAGGTGATCCTCCACCGGATCCGGGAGGTTTTTTCCGACATCTTCGGCGCAGACCCGATGGACCTTGGGCTCCACCAGATCTACGACGTGACCCACAACACGGCCAAGGTGGAGACCCACCGCTTCGAGGGGAAAAAGAGGACGCTGCTGGTGCACCGCAAGGGTGCCACCCGTGCCTTTGCTCCCGGCATGGCCGGGATTCCGGCGGAGTACCGCGAGGCCGGGCAGCCGGTGATCATCGGCGGCAGCATGGAAACCGGCTCCTACCTTCTGGCCGGCATCCCAGACGGGCAGCAGAGCTTCTTCACAACGGCGCACGGCAGCGGCCGCACCATGGGGAGGAGGCAGGCCAAGAAGCGGTTCAGGGGGCAGGATCTGGAGAAGCGCCTGAGGGAGCGGGGAATCTACATCCGCTGCGTTTCCTACGCGGGACTGGCCGAGGAGGCCGGGGCCGCCTACAAGGACATCGACGAGGTCGTTCGTACCACCGCCGCCGCCGGATTGAGCAGGCCGGTGGTGAAGCTCGTTCCGGTGGGGAACGTCAAGGGCTAATGCCGTACCGCTACCTGGACGATCTGACCGTGGCCGACGTTGCCTTCGAGGCTCGCGGAGGCACACTGGAGGAGCTTTTCACCTCCGCGTGGGCGGCTACCGTGGTGGTCATGCTGGACGATCCGGCTGCGTTCGCTGCGCTCGCTTCACTCGCTGCGCACGGGAGAGCCGAGAGCAGGAACATCACCGTGGAGGAGCCGAGCCTGGAGCTGCTGCTGCACAGCTTTCTCCAGGAAGCGATCTACTACAAGGATGCGGAGAGTCTGCTTTTGAGGATCGAAACGTGCCGGGTTTCAGAGGGAAGGGAGGCGGGGGAAGCGTCGAAGGTCGAGGCACGTGCGGTTGGTGAACCGATCGATCCGGAGCGCCACCGGCTGGGCACGGATGTCAAGGCCGTGACATTTTTTCGCTTTTCCCTGACCCGGGACAGCCGCGGGTGGCGGGCGACGGTGGTGCTGGACGTGTAGCCGATGGGCTCGTGATCTTTCTCTATTTGACAATCGAGGGATTTGGCTGTAAAACTAGCTGCATCAAGGAGTGTAGGGAATGCCGGATACGCTGAAGGTCGTGCCGGTCACTGGCAGACGTGAGCTGGCGACCTTCATCAAGCTGCCCTGGAAGATCTACAAGGGAGACCCCAACTGGGTTCCGCCCCTGCTGATCGAGCAGAGAACGACCCTCAACCCGAAAAAGAACCCCTTCTTCCTGCACAGCAGGATCCAGAGCTACCTGGCCTACCGCGATGGAGAGCTGGTCGGCCGGATTTCGGCGATCATCGACGACAACTACAACGACTTCCAGAAGGAAAAGAGCGGCTTCTTCGGATTCTTCGAATCCGTCAACGACAGACACGTCTCCCGAGCCCTTTTTTCAGAGGCTGCGAAGTGGATCCGCCGCCAGGGAATGGAGCGCATGCTGGGACCTACCAACCCTTCCACCAACACGGTGCTGGGGCTGCTGATCGACGGATTCGACAAGCCGGCGGTGCTGCAGATGCCCTACAACCCCGCCTACTACGTGGAGCTGGTCGAAGATTTCGGATTGAGCAAAGCTCACGACCTGTACGCCTACTACATGGAGGACATCGTCCCTATCTCCGACAAGATCCAGCGCGTGGCCGAGCTGGTACGCAAGCGCAAGAACGTGACCGTGCGCCCGGTCAACATGAAGAAGCTCAAGAAGGAGATCCAGCTGATCAAGTCGGTATACAACGATGCCTGGGAGCGAAACTGGGGATTCGTCCCCTGGACCGACGAAGAGCTGGAATACATGGCGGCGGATCTCAAGATGGCGGCCATTCCGGACCTGATCCTGTTCGCCTACGTGGACGGCGAGCTGGCCGGCTGGTCCCTGGCCCTGCCGGATCTCAACCAGGCCATCAAGCGCACCAACGGCCGCCTTTTCCCCTTCGGTCTGTTCAGGCTGCTCTGCGGCTCGAAGAAGACCGACATGCTGCGGGTGCTGAACCTGGGAATCCGCAAGAAATTCCAGGGGATGGGTCTGGACGCGGTGTTCTACTATGAAACCTACACGCGCGGCAACAAGCATGGATTCCACCGCGGTGAGTTCTCCTGGATCCTGGAGGACAACCATCCCATGCGCAACGCCATGGAAAACTGGGGAGCCAGGATCTACAAGACCTACCGCCTGTACGCCAAAAATCTGTAGGAAAGGCCTTCAGGTTTCCCTTTCGATCTCTCTGGCCAGGGCTTCGGCCAGCGCTCTTCCCACGGCCTCCGGTCTGCTCGTTCCCTGCGCGGTATCGCCGCACTCCCTGACTGCACTCCTGATGCCTCCCCGGAGAAGGTCCTGTTGCTTCAGCCGATGGTATTCAGGCAGGGGAATCAGAATGGCATGAGGTCGTCCCCATCGCTGGATGATGAAACGCTTCCCTCCGAAACGCACCTCACCCAAGAGCCTGAAAAATTCCCTCCGGGCCTTGGTAGCATCGAGAGATTGCTCCTTCATGTCCCCAGCCTCCTTGTCTCCGGCAAAAAAACGGCACCGAAAAGATGTGCAAAATGGTAAAAATGGTAAAAATGGTAAAAATGTACACCTTTGAGGTGCCTATTTTTTTCTCG
>JAFGQJ010000093.1 GCA_016935715.1 Spirochaetales bacterium | reverse complement strand
GTGCGGCTGTTTGCTGGCCAACTTCAAGAAATCGTCCCGATTACACGTCACCAGTACAAGATCCCGTTGAGCAGCTAAGGCAAGAACTCGAGCATCTTTTTAGCACTCCTGCGATGGTCTCTGGAACGTCGTGGTCGAGTAGGAACCTTGCTCGGTCCTTTCACTATCAGCCATCTGTTCAGCTACCCAGAGGTCGATATCAGCCCTGTGGTCCTCATAATAGGCAAGGCACTCAAATACTTGAGCCCTGGAAAGTAGCGGCAACTCCCTTGTGATTTCGTCGACTGTGGCCCCGTTAATGTATAGGCCGACAACGTCATGAACACCGATACGGGTTCCTTCGACGGTCGGTCGTCCAGACCGAATGCCTTCAACGGCTACGATGTAGCGGTAGGTCTGCTCGATCATGCATTGATATTATGCCATTCGGCGTCGGTGAACAAGGACTGAGTGATGAACGTACCCCTTCGTAAAAGGCGGCTCAATCCCAAGGCCCGAAGTACCAGAGGATCCTCCTTATATCGTTCCATTTCACGAAGCCTTCGATAACCCAACATCAGATGAACGATCAACAGAAGCATAATCACATGAAAGCCCACGATCGCGTTGCTTTTAAGTTGCTGAACTCAGGCCTTCCCAAAGAGCTACTTTGATCGTTTAGGTCTTGTCTCACTCGTGAATCGACATTTTTGTTTATAGGAAGCTCATGAACCGCTGTATACGGAACCGTACGTACGGTGGTGTAGGAGGACGGGAAGAGAGACTCCTCCCTCCCACCTGATGGAAATCTGAGAAACGCAACTCCGGGAGTTTGACTCCGGGGATCCGCAATGGTGAACAGCACAGAGAGACACGGAACACGCCCGTTCCCACGAATACTATCTTGAAGAACTTAGCCATTCCCCATAGTATGGGTCTGCCATTTTACTCTTCGGAGGCAAGCAGTTTGAACTTTCAACCCCAGCTCAAGGTCCTTTCGGAAGAACAGATCAACGAAATCCATCGGACCGCCCTTTCCATCCTCTGGGGTACCGGCGTTCAGGTCAAAGCACCCCGGGCCCTGGAGCTGCTCGGCAAGGCCGGGGCGGAGGTGGACGAGGAGACGATGATCTGCAGGATTCCCTCCGCCGTCGTGGAAGAAGCTCTTCGACAGGCTCCCTCCTCCTTCACGATCTACGCCCGCAATCCGGAACACAACGTTGTTGTTTCCACCGATACGCTGCACATCGAACCGATGATCGGCCGTCTGAACTGCTTCGAAGCGCGAACCGGCAAAACCCACCGCACCACCCTCCAGGATGTGGCGGACCTGGTGAAACTGGCTGACGCCATTCCCTGCTACCACCTGCTTCACTCCGGAGCCATCATGCCCCAGATCGAAGGAGTTCCGATCCGGGCAACCCATGTCTACGGATATCGGGAATCGGTCCGCAACTCCGCCAAACCGATCAAGGCCACCTCCCGGGAGAGGATCATGGCGGAGGACTGCCTGCGCATGGTGGCGGTGATCGCTGGTGGCGAAGAAACCTTGAGGAAGAAACCTTACACCTTCACGACGGACAATCCCGTGGCTCCTCTGCTCCACGACAAAGAGCAGGTGGAAGGCGCTCTGGAGTACGCCCGCTACGGGCTTCCCATCGACGTGACCTCGGAGCCCCAGGCAGGCGCCACCTCCCCGGTTACCCTGGCTGGGCTTCTGGCACAGCAGACCGCCGACGTGATCAGCGGCATTACGATCATCCAGCTGGCCAATCCGGGCAATCCGGTGTGGTACGGAACCTGCGGTTCGATCATGGACATGCGGGTTGGTCGTATCGCCATCGGCGCGGTGGAGATGGGTCTGGTCAACGTGGCCAGCGCCCAGATCGCCCATTCCTACGGGATCCCCTGCCGGGGCACCGCTTCGGCCACGGACAGCAAGCTCCTGGATTTTCAGGCCGGCTACGAGAAGACCCTGGTGCTCACCATGGCGGCCCTGGGCGGAGTGAACAAAATCTTCTATCCCGGGACCATGGAGGGAGCCCTCACGGTGAGCAAGGAGGGGCTGGTGCTGGACGGTGAGATCATCGACGGCATCTACCGGGTGCTGCAGGGCGTAGAGGTGGAGGAGCTGACCCTGGCAGAGGATGTGATCCACACGGTCGGTCCTGGCGGACACTTTCTCAAGCAGCGCCACACCATGCAGTTCCTGCAGGCCGAACACTTCCTGCCCCTTTTAGCCAACAGACAGACCCGGGAGCGCTGGGAACAGGGGGGGAGCCGGGGCATGGTCGAACAGGCTCAAAACCGGGTCGCGCAGCTGCTGGCCGAGCACACAGTCGAAGCCCTGCCGGCCTCCATGGAGGCCGAGCTGGAACGGATCATCCGGGATGTGGAAAAACGGGAGGCTAAGGGAGGCTGAACGATGGACATCGAGTTTCTGTATCTGAATCAGAAAGATGTTGAGGCCACCGGCGTGAGCATGGCCACGGCCCTGGAATCCGTGGAAGATGCGTTCAGGCTGCATCACCAGGGACAGGTAAACCTGCCCTATAAAACAGTGCTGGATCTGGGAGAGCGGGAGCGCGGCCGATGCAACGCCATGCCCGCCTACGTCGGCGGGAAGTACGACGTGTTCGGCATCAAGTGGATCGCCGGATTTCCCCGGAATCCCGTCGAGCACCGCCTGCCCCGGGGAACCGGCCTGTTCATCCTCAACGATGCCTGGAAAGGAGTACCTCTTGCCGTCATGGACTGCACTCTGCTCAGCGCCATGCGCACCGGGGCGGTGACCGGGGTGGGCGCCAAGTACCTGGCTCGACCCGACTCCAGGAGCGTGGCCATGATCGGAGCCGGGGTGCAGGCCCGGACACAGCTGGAAGCCCTGACGATCGTGCTGCCTGAACTGAAAGAAGTGCGGGCCTACGACATCCGCCGGGAAACAGCCGAATCATTCGCCGTGGAGATGAACGAGCGGTTCGGTGGAGGGGGGCTGAGCGTGCGCGCCGTCAACAGTCCCGAAGAGGCTGTACGGGAGGCGGATATCGTGGTCACGGTCACGGTGGCGGATGAGCCGATAGTCAAGGAACGCTGGATGAAGCGAGGAAGCTTCTTCGCCGCCGTGGGTTCGTATCAGGAGGAGGAGTTCGAGGTGGTGAGCAGCTCGGAGAAGGTCGTAGTGGACGGAATCGATCACGTTCTGCACCGGGAGACGCCGGTGATCGCCCTGATGATCGAGCAGGGCAAGATCCGCAGGGAGGATATCCTGGAGATGGGTGCGATCGTCTGCGGGGATGAGCCGGGGCGCACGCATCCGGAAGAACGGGTATTCTTCAGCCCGATCGGGATGGCCGTGGAGGACGTGTGCCTCTGCCATAAGGTATACAAGCTGGCTCAGGAGAAAGGCGTGGGCAGCACCCTCGGTTTATTCGGGCGGGATCTATGAGAGCGGAAATCCGGGAAGCAAACAACGGCAAGGAGGGTCGAAGCGGTGGAGGAGGGAGTCGCCTGACCGATCCGCAAGCTCGGAGAAGCATTCGACCGTATGGAGATCTTTCTGCCCCGGCTCTACGCCCTGGCTTGGGATCGCGATTTCCGGAGGGCCTGGAGATCGCCTGTCGCTGCGCCGCGCTGAACTGCCTTACTTTTGGTGCCCGGGGGTGTATGTCCGGCCGGGAACAGCTGGACCACTTCCAGGGCTGGCCAAAACGTACAAACAGAATCGGATGAAAGGAGCACGGATCCGTGTCGAAGAACGAGGAACAGCTGCTAGCCGAACTGATAGCCGCAATCATGGACTATGGAGAGGAGCGGGCCGAAGAGATCACCAGCAGGATCATTGCGGAAGGTATCGATCCGCTCCAAGTCATGAACCAGACCATCGCCGAGGCGGCTCGGGAGCTTGGGGACAAGTTCGAAAGCGGGGATATATTCCTGCCTCACCTGGTCATGGCCGGGGACGTGATGGCCCGGGTCTCCGGCTTGCTCGAATCGGCCCTGGAGGCGGATACGGGAGGGCAGATAGGTGCAAGAACCATCGTCATTGGTACGGTGCAGAGCGACATCCACAGCATTGGCAAGGACATCGTGGCCATGCTGCTCAAGGCCAACGGTTTCAAGATCGTGGATCTGGGTGTGGATGTGCCCAGCGAGACGTTCGTGCGACAAGCCCAAGCGGAGAAGGCGGACATCATTGCTCTATCCTCGCTTCTTACCACGACCATGCCCTTCCAGCGGGAGGTTATCCAGCTCCTGCATGAGCTGGGGGAGCGGAACAACTACAGGGTTCTGATCGGAGGCGGACCGGTCACCGGAGGCTACGCGGATGAGATCGGCTCCGACGGCTACGGCAAGGACGCGGTGGAGGCTGTGGAGATCGCCAAGCGCCTCACCGGAATCGACCGCTCGGCGTCCTCCGGAGGGTCGTCGTGAAACCCTTGCTTGCGCCGTCATTCCACGAGATCCTGCTGCGCAGCAAACAGGGACCACTCGTCGAAGGGAAGGAGTTCGACATGTCCCTGTTCCGAAAGACCCAGGAGCTGCAGAACAAGTACCGGATCCGCTACGACCCGGAGAAACCCCTGGACCTGGACGGGACGATCGCCGACCGCCTCTATCAAGCCGGCGTGGAGCTGTACCTGAGCCAGGGCACCTACTGCAGCACCACCCACCGGGTCATCAAGGTGAGCGAGGAGGAGCTCACCGCCGCCATCGCCGCTTGTCCCGAGGCCATCGAGCTGGGGCAGGGGCAGGACAGGGTGCGCATGGTCCACCGGGATGTTGAGGACGGCCAGGAGCCGGTGGTGGTGGCGGGGATCCAGACCGCTCCCTTCAGCGACGAGCGGATGATGGCGACGATCTACGAAGGCTGTGCCCGGGATGCCTGCGTGGACGGGATCTGGGGCGGCATACTCCTCAAGATCGACGGGAAGTACGAGGTGGTGGCCGGCGCCCCCTCGGAAATCTACCAGTACCGAAAGACCGTGGAGATCCTGCGCCGCGCTGTGGAGGCGGCGGGCAGACCGGGCATGATCACCATCAACAACGCCCCCACCTGCAGCGCCACCATCGCCATGTTCGACGAGGGCAACGGCTTGCGCCGCAGCGACTACATGGAATCCACGGGCATGTCCGAGATGAAGGTGGCCTACGACGATCTGAACCGCAGCGCCTTCGCCCTGGCCCACGGCGTGCCGATACACGGCACCCACAGCTCGGTGATCGGCGGCTTTTCCGGGAACCCGGAAGGAGCGGCCATCACGGCGGTGGCGGCCAGCCTGGGCCTGGTGTGCGTGCACAAGGCCGTGTGTTTCCGCTGCGGCACGGTTGACGCCCGCATCAAGAGCCGGGTCACCCGCAAGCAGCTGTGGGTCGCCGGCACCGCCATCCAGGCGCTGAACCGCAACACCCGCCTGATCGTGGACGGAACTATCGGGGATCACCCAGCCGCAGGTCCCGGGACCAGGCAGTACCTGTACGAGAGCGCCGCCGGCCACATCGTCTCCACGGTCATGGGTGCCCACTCCACCGAGGGAACCCGGAAGTTCGTAGTCGGCAACACCTGCAACTACGGCACACCCCTGGAATCCCGCTGGATGGGGGAGGTCTGCAAGTCCTCAGCGGGTATGGACCGGCGCACGGCGGATCGCATCGTCCGCTATCTGCTCGAGAAGTATGAAAACCATCTCAGCGATGCCCAGGCCGGGGAAACCTACGAGACTCTGTTCGATCTGAAGACCAACACCGCCTTGCCCCGCTACCGGAAGCTGTACGAAGAGGTGCGGGAAGAGCTGAAAGATCAGGGTTTGCCCCTGGACTGAAACGCCCCGCTCCCGGTCGAACGCCTCCAGGATTCCGGCCAGCACGAGAGTGGATGTACGGTGCGGCGCGGCTTGATCGACCAACATCTACAAGATCTGCGGCCTTACCAGCAAAGGACCTTCCTTTTTGCATTCCCCCGGACTATAATGATCAGCGGTGATGAACACCAACCCGCGAATCCTCCTGGTTGACGACGACACGACCGCGCTCGATCTGATGCGTGAAATCCTGTCGGAAAAAAAGTACGAGGTCGACACCGCGTCGTCGGTGGACGGGGCCATCGAAAAACTGAGATCCCAGCACTATCATGCGCTCATCACCGATCTGAAAATGCCGGAGAAATCCGGGATCGAGCTTCTCGAGTACGTCGCGGGCACCTACCCGGATATCCCTGTGATCATGCTGACCGCCTACGGCACCATTCAAACCGC
>JAFGQJ010000416.1 GCA_016935715.1 Spirochaetales bacterium | reverse complement strand
GTCAATGGCGTGCCCGCGGAGTTGGGTTCCAAAGTCGGCCCTTCCGATCGGGTGGTTCTGGGCAACAAGACCCTGCATCCACAGTCGCAGCGGGTCTACCTGGCAGTCAACAAGCCGGCAGGCTACCTGTGCTCCAACAGCGACAGCCGGGGCCGCCCGCTCGTTCTGGACCTGCTGCAGGATGTTCCGGTGCGGGTTTTCCACGTGGGGCGGCTCGATTTCCGCTCCAGCGGCCTGATCTTTTACACGAATGACGGGGAGTTTTCCAAAATCGTATCTCATCCTTCATCCATGATCGAGAAGGAATACCAGGTCGAGACGAAGTTCCCGGTCGACGAGGCCATCCTGCAGGAATACAAGCGGGGGATCACCATAGGCGGCGAAAGCTATCGTCTGAAGCGGTATCAGTTCAAAACGCCGAGGAAGGTCGTTCTGACCCTCATCGAGGGAAAGAACCGGGAGATACGGAGGGTTTTCGAGCATTTCAACCAGCACTTGAGCCGCATCCACCGGGTGCGCATCGGATGCGTGCATGTGAAAGGCCTTCCCGCCGGAGGGTATCGCATGCTGAGCCGGAAGGAAGTCGATTGGTTTCTATCAGCGAAGACGGGAGGCAAGCGATGATCGTAGCAATAGACGGTCCGGCGGGAAGCGGGAAGAGCACGATCGCCCGGAGAGCGGCCGACGCGGTGCGGTTCGGCTATCTGGATTCGGGAATGCTGTACAGGGGCATCTCCAAGGCGGTTCTGGAATCGGGAAGGAACGCGGAGGATTCGGCCGTGGTCCTGGAGATCGCCTCCCGGTGCCGCTTCGAGATGGCCGGTGAGAAGCTGCGGATGAACGGAAAACCCCTGGAAGAAATCCACACCGACCGCATCGATCTCTGGTCGGCCGTCCATTCGCAGATCGTGGAGGTCCGAAAAATCGTAAATGCTCAGCTGCGGGAGATCGTCGCTGAGGCGGATTTCATCGTAATGGGTCGGGACATCGGTACCGTGGTGTTTCCGGATGCAGCGCTGAAGATATACCTGGATGCCTCGATCGAGGCCAGGACCGAACGGCGCCACCGCCAGGAGCGGCAGGGCAGCAGCGTGCAGGACCCCGAGCAGGTTCGCCGCAGCATCGAGGAGCGGGATGACATAGACAGGAGCAAACCCTTCGGCAGGCTGGAGCAGGCCCCGGACGCGCTCTATATCGACACATCGGACTTGACCATAGATCAAGTTTGTGACAGAGTAGTACGGGAAATCCTCACGACGATAAATCAAGCGGGAGTATAGAACGGGTAATGACCTCAATAGAATTGACCAACGGCGATGAATTCAACGACAAGCGCCTGAGAGAAGAATACCTCCAATCCCTTGCCCAGGTTGCAGAAGGCCAGATGGTGCCGGGGCAAATCGTCGAGGTCGACGGCGAGTTCGTCTACGTGGACGTCGGTCTCAAATCCGAAGGCAAGATCCCCCTTGAAGAGTTCGAAGAGAGCCCGAAGATCGGCGAAACCGTATACGTGATTCTTCTCAACCGGGAGAGTCGTCGTGGAGAGGTGGTCGTATCCAAGAAAAAAGCGGATGAGAAGATGTTTTGGAAGAACCTTCGCATCGCCTTCGACCAACGGGAACCGGTTCCGGGTACGATTTCCAGGCGCATCAAGGGCGGCTTCGAGGTGGATCTGGGCAATGGGGTCACCGCTTTCCTGCCTCTCTCCAAAACCGACACCTTCCGGGTGACGGACACCGCGGAATATGTGGGACAGACATCCTCCTTCTTCGTCGAACGGCTCTACCACCACAGCAAGGTAAACATCGTGGTCAACAGGAGGCAGTGGCTGGAGCAGGAGAATGCCCGGCGAAGGGACGAGTTTTTCGAAAACACCCGGATCGGCGATGAGGTGGAGGGGATCGTCAAGACCTTTACCTCCTTCGGTGCTTTCATCGATCTCGGCGGCTTCGACGGTCTGCTCCACATCAACGACATGAGCTGGGGACACATCAATTCTCCCAAGGAGATCGTTTCCATAGGGGATGAGATCCGCGTGAAGGTCATCCGCCTGGATCCCGAAGAGAGAAAGATAAACCTGAGCCTCAAGCACTTCTCCGAAGATCCCTGGACGCATTTCGAAGAGCACTACGAGGTCGGGGACGTGGTCAAAGGAAAGGTCACGAAACTGACGGATTTCGGGGCGTTCATCGAGATCCAGGAGGGGATAGAGGGTCTGGCCCACATCTCCGAGATGTCATGGGTGAAAAAAATCAGACATCCTAAGGAGCTGCTCAAGGTAAATGATATCGTGGAAACCAAGATCCTGTCCTACGATATACAGCAGAGCAAGCTGTCTCTGGGCTTGAAGCAGGTGCTTCCCAATCCTTGGGACGACATCGACAGCCGCTATCCCGTAGGCATGCGCCTGAAGCGGCAGATCAAGAACATCACCAACTTCGGAGCCTTCCTCGAAATCGAGGAGGGCATCGACGGCCTGCTGCACCTCGACGACATGTCCTGGACCAAGAGACCGAAGCACCCCTCGGCTCTGTACAACGAGGGTGATGAGATAGAGGTCATGGTCATCGACATCGACAAGGAAAATCAGAGGATCAAGCTCGGGGTCAAGCAGCTGACCGAAGATCCGTGGCGATCCCTGGCCAAAGCGTTTCGTCGGGGAAGCGTCATCGAAGGAGAGATCACCAGCATCACCGATTTCGGCTTCTTCGTCAGAGTGCAGGGAGATATCGAGGGTCTGGTGAACAAGTCGAACCTGTTCGATCCCGCCACCGAATCGATCGACGACTTCCTGAAACGATACAAAGAGGGAGATACGGTCAAGGCAGTCGTTACGGACATCAACGTGGACAAGCAGAAGCTCGCCCTGTCCATACGGGAGTACACCCGGCAGGTCCAGCAGGAAGCCATGGTGCAGTACATCCACGATGATTCCGAGGAGGAGAAAACCACCCTCGCCGATTTCATAAAAGAAAAAAACAAGGACTGATCGGGGCCCCTCCAGGCCATGTTGAAATCTGCAATCGATCGCAACAAGTTCGAAACCCTCATAGAAATCAATGCACTGATAAACTCCGAATACTCCGACGGAAAAGAGCTGCTGCGGACCATCATCGAGTCCGCAACCAGGCTGATCCAGGCGGACGCTTCCTCACTGCTTCTGGTCAATCCGGAAAACAACAAACTGTACTTCGAGATCGCCTTGGGTCCCAAAGGTCCGGAGGTTCAGCGCTTCTCCGTGAACATGGGGGAAGGCATCGCCGGATGGGTTGCAGCCAATAACCGGTCCCTCATCGTAAACGACGTGCAATCCGATTCCCGTTTCTTTCCCGATATCAGCGAAAAGATCAATTTCCCCACCAAATCGATCCTGGCTGTGCCCATGCGCGTAAAGGACCGCTGCGTCGGAGTGATCGAGATCATCAACAAGATAGGCGGTGGGAATTTCAGCGAAGAGGATCTGGAATGGCTGGAGATCTTTGCCATCCAGGCTGCGATCGCGGTTCAGAACTCCCGTTCCCTCCAGCGGGTGCAGGAGGAAATCACGCTGCTTCAGGATGAGCTGCAAACCGACAAGGGCTACCATACGTTCATCGGGGAGAGCAGGGCGATCAGGGATAAGCTGGATATCGCCCTCAGGGCCTCCAGGACCGACTCATCCGTGCTGTTGTTGGGTGAAAGCGGCGTGGGGAAGGAGCTGTTCGCCGAACAGATTCACCTGCACAGTCCACGCAGCAACAACCCCCTCATCCGGGTGAACTGCGCAGCCCTGCCGGAAAATCTCCTGGAGAGCGAGCTGTTCGGGCACGTCAAAGGGGCATTCACCGGCGCCAGCAGCGACAGGAGAGGCCGGTTCGAGCTGGCCGACAGGGGAACCATATTTCTCGACGAGATCGGAGATCTTCCGCTGAACCTGCAGGTCAAGCTGCTGCGGGTGATCCAGCACCGGATGTTCGAACGGGTCGGCGGCACCGAGCCGCTCAAGGTGGATGTGCGCATCATTGCAGCCACCAATAAGGATATAGAAGCCGAGGTGGAAAACGGCAGATTCAGGGCCGACCTCTACTATCGCCTGAACGTGCTGCCCATATACATCCCGCCGCTGCGGGAGCGCAGAGACGATATACCCGTCCTGGCCGAGTTTTTTCTCAGGCGTTTCAACCGGGAGATCAAGAAGCAGATCACCGGTTTCGCGCCGGAAGCGATGGAGGTTCTGCTCTCCTATTCCTGGCCCGGCAATGTCCGGGAACTGGAGAATGCAATCGAACGGGCCGTGGTCATCACTCAGGTCGAAACCATAACGCCGGACGTATTCGTACTGGATAAAATATCGGAAAGCTCCGAAGATGCCTACAGCGGCAGATCGCTGAAAGAAGCCGTTAACATTTTCAAGAAACACTACATACGTCAAACTCTCGACATGAACCGGTGGAACCAGACCAAGACGGCGCGGCTGTTGGGGATCCAGCGAACCTACCTCTCACGATTGATCAAGGAGTTGAGCATCAATCGCTGAAGGGAGGGAGCCGCTGTATCCCGCCCGTAGACGGGGTCGATCCGTTCCGACCGATGAAAAGGAGACGCATATGTTGAGCTCGGAGAATACAGAAACCGCCCGCGGAACCGAGGCCAAACAACGACTGGTTGACCGGCTGGCCGATTTTCTCCACAAGTACCGGATCGTGCTGCTGGTGGTGCTGATAGCCCTGGTCGTGTTCGTGGTGGCATATTTCAGCTGGACGGAGTGGCACAAGCGAACCCGGGAACGTTCGACTCTCATGGCCGAGCGGGCCCAGGAGATGTACGCAAACTGGCTGGAAGCGGAAGCCGGGAGCGATCGGGAAACCCTACAGCAGGAACTGGAGGCGCTGATCGAGCAGATCCTGGAGCGTTATCCCAGGCAGTACGCGGCCCAGAGAGCCGGATTCATCGGAGCCAACCTGGCCTTTGAAAACGAGCAATGGCAGGAGGCCGCCGAAGGCTACAGGGATCTGGCAGAGTCCTTTCCCAAGTCTTATCTGGCACAGTTGAGCCTGTTCAATGCCGGCGTGGCCTACGAACAGGCCGGAGATCTGGGTGAGGGGATCGCCGCCTACGGCGAGCTGACTGAGCAGTACACGGACAGCTTCCTGGTACCGCATGCCCTTTTCTCTCTTGGACGACTGTACGAAACCCGGGAGGAGTACGAAAACGCCTTTCAGGCCTACGATCGGCTGGAGGACGAGTATCCCCTGAGCAATTGGACAAAGGCAGGTCGAAACCGTATAATCGGTCTCAAAGTGGAGGGTAAGATTGCCGAGTAAACGGGAGGTCTTCCGTGGCAAAGAAAAGCTCCGGCTTTTTTGAAACCAAATACTTCGGCCTGCTCATCGGGCTGCTCGTATTCGTTGTACTTCTGATCATCTCTTCTCAAACAATTCTCATCTCGAACCTGGAGCTGAACGTACTGGATTTCAACTTCCGGCTGAAAAATTTCACGCAGCGGACCCGGGTTCAGGAGGGAGTGACCCTGGAAGAGAGAAATCCAAAAATCTCACCGGATATCCTGATCATCGGAATCGACGACAGGAGCCTGGACACTTTCGGCCGCTGGCCTTTTCCCCGCTACACGGAAGCCAACCTGATCAGCACCTTCAGCAGAATCAGGAATCAGAACGAAAGGGAGAGGGCTCTGTTCCTCGATATATTCTTCATCGAACCTTCGGTGCCGGAACACGACGTGCTCATGGTACAGAGCATTGCTGAAAACCAGCGGGTATTCCTGGAGTCCGTACTGTC
>JAFGQJ010000415.1 GCA_016935715.1 Spirochaetales bacterium | reverse complement strand
CGGGATCCGCGAGCTGAACCTGTTCCGGGACGCCGCCCAGGTGCTCGGCCGGATCCCCCTGACCGGGTGCACGCTGATGCTACTCGACCTGCACATGCCCGGCGTCTCCGGCCAGGAGATCCTCAAAAGCGTTCGATCCGATCACCCCGAAGTGCCGGTTATCGTCGTTACCGGCGACGAGGCGGTGGATACGGCGGTGCAGTGCATGAAGCTCGGCGCCTTCGACTACCTGACCAAGCCGGTGGAGCCGAACAGGTTGTGGGCCAGCGTCCGACACGCCCTGGAGATCGTGGACCTGCAGAAGGAGGTGGGGAGCCTGAGCAGGCGGATCAAATCCACCGGACTCGCTAATCCGGAGGCCTTCGCCGGCATCGTCACGCAGAGCGAGTCCATGAGCTCCATCTTTCGCTACATCGAGGCGGTCGCCCCCACCTCCAAGCCGATCCTGGTAAGCGGCGAAAGCGGGACCGGCAAAGAGCTGATCGCCGGGGTGATCCACTCCCTGAGCCGGCGGGAAGGACCCTTCGTGGCGGTGAACGTCGCCGGGCTGGACGAGACGATGTTCTCCGACAGCCTGTTCGGCCACGTGCGCGGAGCCTTCACCGGCGCGGAGGCCGGACGCAGCGGGTTGGTGGAGAAGGCTGCCGGGGGCACCCTCTTTCTGGACGAGATCGGCGATCTGGCGCAGGGGTCCCAGGTCAAGCTGCTGCGCCTGGTGCAGGAGGGCGAGTACTACCCGCTGGGAACCGATCAGCCCCGCGCCAGCTCGGCCCGCATCGTGGCCGCCACCAACGCGGATCTCCGGGAGCAACAGGAGAAGGGGAGCTTCCGCAGGGATCTGTACTTCCGTCTCATCGCACACCAGATCGAGGTTCCCCCGCTGCGGGAGCGTTTCGAGGATCTGCCGCTGCTGGTCGAGCAGTTCCTGGCGCAGGCTGCGGCCGAGCTGAACAGGGCCGTGCCGAGGGTGCCTGCGGAGCTGTACGCCATCCTGGAAACCTGCGGATTTCCGGGAAACATCCGGGAGCTGCAGTCCATGCTTTTCGACGCCCTCAGCACCCAGAAGACCGGTGCCTTTTCCCTGGCTCCGATCAGGGAGTACCTGGACAGGCGGGGGGCGGGGGAGCCTGCCGCCTCAGCGGTTGCGACACACCCGCAGGCCCGGATCAGCTACAGCGGCCGCTTCCCCACCCTGAAGGAAGCGGAGGAGTTCCTCATCGGCGAAGCCTTGAAGAAAACAGGGGGCAACCAGAGCCTGGCCGCCCGGCTGCTGGGGGTCAACCAGTCGACCCTGAGCAGGAGGCGGAAAAAAGCCCTCCCGGAGGAGGGCTGAAAGGCTCGTTCGAAGGCGGTCTTGCCGAATGCGGTCATGAAGGGTCCGCCGCCGGTGTGCCCGCCTATTCGGCGTAGTTTTCGAGAACCTCCGACTCCTCCATGGAGCGGTCGTAGATCCTGATACCCGACATCACCCCGTCGAAGCGGTAGGGGTAGCCGGGGATCTGGGTTCCGACCACCACGTCGCCGCCGGAGCTTCTGAAGGGATAGTGCTCTGCGATCGTGGTCAGGGTGCTGGTGAATCCCACGGTGATCCTGTCCACCCCGCCGACTTCGTCCACCCCGTCCACGCCGTTGACGTAGATGTGAACCTCGTCCCCGTCCCAGGTGGCCACGACGTGGGACCACGCACCCGTTGCCAGTACGTGGGTGGTGTGCACCAGTATCGTCTGGCCCGACGCGTCGCCGGTCAAGGCCAGCATGAGCTGCTTGCTGCCGTCGTACTGGAAGCTGTAGCCCTCGTCCGACCAGTCGGGCTCGGTGCCCTTGTGGATGATCCCGGCCCAGTTGACGTTCACGTCGGGTTTGAGCCAGGCCTCGATGGTGCCGTCGTGGGTGAGATCGTTGGCGGGATCGGCGGGGATGAGGAGGTAGTCCTCCGCATCGTCGAACTCCATCCCCACACGCTGCCCGTCATCCACGATTTCGGGAGTTCCATTGGTCTGGATCGGCGAATCCGGCGGGATCTCCTCCTCCAGGGGAAGCCCGATCACCACCTGCTCGGCGGCGTCCTGGTACATGCCCGTGTCCGCCACCATGAGATCCATCAGGGTGACGGACCCGTCCAGCACGCCGAGCACCAGGGCTCGAGTGTCTTCATCGGTTATCTGGGCCGTGACCACGGCCGCGACGTCGGCGTTGCTGATCCCGTAGACCCCTGCCAGGGTTTCCACCGTGATCGCGTAGGTGTAGATCTCCGCGGCGTTCGGTTCGGCGGGCAGCGGCTCGATCTCGGCCACCGCCTGGGTGAAGGAGGCCAGGTCATCCTGGTACGTGCCTTTGGCTGCGGGATCCGATCCCGTGGGCGAGGCACAGGCGCCGATGAGAATGGCCACGGCGGCCGCCATTCCTATCGTCATCAGTCTCGCTGAAATTTTCTTCATGCGCCCGTTCATGTATCCGTTCATGTCGACCTCCTCATCGATGGTCACCTGGATTAAAGCAAGGATCGTGCCAGATGCCGAAATTCGCCATAAATAGCTGCCCCATAAATAATTAGGAGATCTACACCCCGGCCTGGCTGCCGACGACAGGCTATGCAGAATGCATAGGCCTGGAGCATGCCTGTGCTATCTGCATGTATGATATAGAATTATTCGACTATGCAGAATGAAGGGTCATGCAGGCTGCAAAAAGACCTCGTCTTGCTGGACATTCCGGAAGCGATCCGGCTATCCTGATGCCTTATGGCGGATATCTGCAGCACCGACACGTTGAGCTACCGTCGCATCTTCTGGTTCTGGCTCCCCCTCGCGGTCATGTGGTTCATGATGGCCGTGGAGCAGCCGTTGATCGCGGCCTTCGTGGCCCGCATGCCCCAGCCCGAGCTGAATCTGGCCGCCCACGGGGTGATCTACTCGGTGGCGATGATCATCGAATCCCCGATCATCATGCTCCTGACCGCCGGGACCGCCCTCTCCCGGGGACCGGAATCCTACAGACGCTTACTGCGGTTTTCCAACCGGCTCATCGGCGGCCTGACGGCCCTGCACCTGTTGATCGCCCTCACCCCGCTTTATGACCTGATCATGCTGCGCCTGATCGGCGTGCCGGCGGAGGTCGCAGAGCAGGGACGCGTCGCCTTCATCTTCATCACGCCCTGGACCGGCGCGGTGGGCTATCGGCGCCTCTGGCAGGGTGTTCTGATCCGCCATGATCGAACCGGCGTGGTCCCGGTCACCATCGCCGTCCGGCT
>JAFGQJ010000414.1 GCA_016935715.1 Spirochaetales bacterium | reverse complement strand
TCGGAGGCCATCAACGTGGAGACCACGCAGCTTTTCTCCCTGTCCGACGGAACGGCCACGGCCTATCTCTCGCTGAGCGGTCCGCAGGAACGCATCCGGGAAGCGGTGGATTTCGTCATGGGCACGGCGGCGGACCGGTTTTTCCGCATCGAGACGGATACCCGCATCGAGATTCCGCCGATCAAGGAGGCTTCCGCTTACCTGCTGGAGGTCGACGGGGTCAGCCTGCCCATCCCCATTTCCCGCCACATGGTGCTGACCGTCCACAGCAACCGGCCCGGGGTGCTGCTGATCCTGCTTTCCGCACTGGCTTCCCGCGCCGTCAACGTGCTGGACCTGCAGCTGGGCAGCCGCGGGGAGAGGGGATTCGCCGTTCTCGGCATCGACGGGGATGAGCGGGAGGTTGCATCCGTACTGACCGGGCTGGGACCCCAGTTCTACGAGGCTACCCAGATCCTGCTGCCGGCCCTGGAAACCGGGTAAGCATGCCCGGGCGAATCACCGCTGTCGGGCAGTGAGGCAGAAACGAAGCCCGGGGAGGATATGCCAGGCGATCCCCAGCACGTGGGGGGAGACTCGCTCGGCGGTCGGATCCGAATAGATTTCGAACTCGTGTTCGATCCCCCTCCGCCGCAGTCGCTCGTGGAAGCGCCGGCAGGGCTCTGCGAAGCCGAACTCGTCGAGACGGGCGCAGTTGAGCTGAAGCCTCACATTCCGGAAGGCCTGCTGGTGGCCTTCGAGCAGGAGGCCCAGATCGGAGCGGGCCCAGTTCTTCCGCGCCCGGTCATCCATGGATACGGCCCGGCCTCCCTCATCCCGCTCCACCGTGGGAAGCAGACGCCGATCGTCGGAGAACACCAGGTCGCAGGTGTCCAGGATGTCCTCCAACTGCTCCCTTCCCATGCGTTCGGCCCTGGCTGCGGAGGACAGGAGCCGGGTGAAGGGAACGATCAGCTTCACGTCCAGGAGATCCAGGCAGCTGATGCTGGGGCTCAGGGCGGCGATCGCCTGGTAATGCTGCGGGCGGAGGATTCCGGCCAGCAGCGCTCCGTATCCGCCCATGGACCCGCCCATCAGGAAGCGCCCTCTCTTCTCCGGAACGACACGGTAGCGGCTCTCCACGTATCGCGGGACATCTTCCAATACGTACGTCGCATACTTCCCGCTGAACTTCGAGTCGGTGTACAGGCTGCCCTTGCTGCCCACCCTGCCGTCCATGCCTTTCACCCCGTGGATGTTGGACAGATGCAGGCTGCCGTCGGGCTGAACCAGGATGAACGGAGGCAGCTCGCCCGAGAGGATCAACCTGTCCAAGGCCTCGAAGGTGAGCAGGCGCGAGAAGATCCGCCGGAACAGCACGCGCAGCAGCAGCGGGTAGTGGGCCCTGAAGCCCTTTCTGGAGTTTACCGTCGGTGTGCTGCTGTCCGACCCGTAGCCGTGGAGGAAATACACGGCCGGGTAGCGTTCCCGGGGCGAATCGAAATAACCCGGAGGCAGGTAGAGGCGTATCCCCCGCTCCGCCGGGCTTCCCAGGGGATTGCCCGTCAGGCTCCGGGCGGCGAAGCTTTCGGTACGGTAGCGCCGCTCCTCCATGATTCTACTATAGGGCAAGTGCGGGGGCTTCGTCAAAAAGCAGCGACGGCTTTTCACAATCCTTGGAAAAATGCTAATGTATGTGCCATGAAAAAGGAGTCGACCAGGAGTCGGGAGCGCAGATCATGAAGAGCTACGAACAGATCAACAGAAAGATCGAGGCGGGAAAAGCGGTGGTCCTGACCGCCGAAGAGATCATCGACTACGTGGAGAGCAAGGGACTGGAGGCTGCCGCGGAAGAGGTGGATGTCGTGACCACGGCCACCTTCGGACCGATGTGTTCCTCCGGCTGCTTTCTGAACTTCGGCCACAGCACCCCGAAGATGCGCATCAGCGAAGCCTGGATCGACGATGTCCCGGTTTACTGCGGGATCGCCGCGGTGGATGTGTTCCTTGGGGCGACCCAGCTGCGCCAGGGGGACCCGGCCAATCTCTACTATCCCGGCGAGTTCCGCTACGGCGGGGGGCACGTGATCGAGAAACTGGTAGCCGGGCAGCGGGTTCAACTGTTCGGCCTTTCCTACGGGACCGACGACTATCCCCGGAAGGAAATTCGGACCTGGCTGACGATCGACGACCTGAACCAGGCGATCATGGTCAATCCCCGCAACTGCTACCAGAACTACAACGCAGCGGTCAACCGTTCCGATCGGCCGATCTACACCTATCTCGGCCTGCTCAAACCGGACATGGAGAATCTGAGCTACTGCTCGGCGGGACAGCTCTCACCGCTGCTCAACGATCCCCTCTACGAAACCATCGGAGTGGGTACCCGGGTGTGGCTGGCCGGCGCCCAGGGGCACGTCTATGCGGAAGGGACACAGCACAGCCCGACCTGCGATCGGGGTCCGAACGACGTCCCTACCGAAGGGGCCGGCACCCTGGCCTTGACGGGAAACATGAAGGAGATGAAGCCGGAGTTCGTACGCGGCGTCAGCCTGATCGGCTACGGCGTTTCCCTGGCCGTCGGAGTAGGCATCCCGATCCCCATCTTGAATCCTGAGATCCTCGAGCGAACCACGGTTCGGGATGAGGAGATCCTGGCGCCGGTCATCGATTACGCCGTCGACTACCCCCGGAAGACGGGAAAGGTGGTGTGCCGGTTGAGTTACTCCGAGCTGAAAAAGGGAGAGGTTAAGATCGAGGGAAAGCAAGTACGGACGGGCTCGATGTCCTCCTACTCCAAAGCGCTGGAGATCGCCCATCTGCTCAAGGACGAGATCAAACGAGGAGATTTCCTGCTCTCCAGACCGCTGCGGCCTCTGCCCAGAGAACAGAGTATGGGGGGACTGAAGATCGTAGACCAGAACAACAGGGAGGTGAGACGGTGATCACCAAGAAACTCATGCTCTACTTTCCCAAGAGTGAAACGGAGAAGCCCATCGTGTATCACCTGGTCAAGGACTACAACCTGGTGATCAACATATTCCGCGCCAAGGTCACCCCGGAGGAGTACGGGTACCTTGTCCTCGACGTCACCGGGACGGAGGAGGACATTCACCGGGGCATGGAGTTCGTCAAGAAACTCAATGTCCAGGTCGACGAGGCGCACAAGGGCGTGCGCTGGGACGAGCAGATCTGCACCGGCTGCGGCAACTGCATCAGCCACTGCCCGACCGAAGCCCTGCATATCCCGGATCGAGTCACGATGAAGGTCGTCTTCGACAGCGACCTGTGCGTGGAGTGCCTCAGCTGCATCTCCAACTGTCCCTACGGGGCCTGCTCTTCGATATTCTGATGCAGGGGGGAGCCCGCGGTCAGCTCAATCGATCGAGACGGGATCGCTCCGGCACGGTAACCGCGAGAACGAACAAGTCCCACGAGGTTCTGAGCATGCTTTCCGGTTACAGCATGATTTGACCTATATATCGGAAAACGGAATCAGACGGGGTTTCGCAAAAAAACCAGGGTTCTAAAGTTGTTAAAAATGTACATTTTTAACAACTTTGAAGGTCGCGAAAATCGGCACGGCACAGAGCCATGAGAAAATACCAGCGCTGGTCCCACCGGGGCGCCAACTTCCGAATCGCTTCCACCCATCCGCAGGTCATCCGGGAGGAGATCCGCAGGCAGCGCAGGGCGCTGGAGGAGTACATCCGCAGGCATCCCGATTTTGCCTCCTCTCTCGAGCCCCTGGAGCTGCTGTCCGGAGCTCCGGACGTGGCCAGGCGAATGCAGGCGGCCGCAGCGGCGACCGGTGTGGGCCCGATGGCTGCCGTGGCGGGGACCATGGCTCAGCTGGCCGTCGAGGTGGCCAGAGCGGCAGGGGCGGAGGAGGCCGTCGTAGAGAACGGCGGCGACCTGTTCCTGGATTCCCCTGAGGTCGTGGTCGTCGCCCTCTACGCCGGCGACAACCCTCTGTCCGGAAAGCTCGCTCTGCGGATCGATCCGGGGCGGATGCCCCTGGCGGTCTGTTCCTCCTCCAGCTTCATGGGGCACAGCTTGAGCTTCGGGAAATGCGACCTGGCAACCGTCGTGAGCCCGGACGCCGCCCTGGCCGATGCCGCCGCCACCCTGGCCTGCAATCTGGTGAAGAGCTCCCGGGACGTTTCCCCGGTGCTGGAGCGCATCTGCGGCCTCCGGGGGATCTCGGGAATTCTTGTCGTCAAGGGGGATCGGGTGGGTATGGCCGGGGACCTTCCGGAGCTGATCCGGCACAGGGATCCCGGATTTCCGGACAAGATCACCCGGGACGCACGGTAAATCACGAAATCGTAACCGGTGCGCACCGCCGTTTCCTTTCTGTAACCGCACGATGCCCCGCTGACTGCCCGGTAAAAAGCAGGCTGTAATAATTCTTTATCCGGACTGTGAATACAATAAGCCCCCCATATCGAGGACTTGGCACGGTTGTTGCAGATCTATTGGTGCCAGAGGCGCAAGGCGTTTCATGGCATCCCACTTCTCCCAGTTGGCGATCGAGGGGTGACGGGCTGACTTTTGTACCGTTCAAAGGTTGTCCTCACGCGTGTTCTAAGCCCCTCGGTCCCAACTTTTTTTTGGCCGTCATGCTCGTTCCTGCGATTTAGCACTTCAAACGGAGAGGATTTCCGCCGACAGGCGATGGAACTCGGCGTAGACCGTGAAGGCATCCGCCGACAATCCATAGGCGTCGGCCGTCCTGTTCCGGGCTCTGCGGGTTCTGCCGTCTTTAGGATTCCCGCGCAGCTTCTGCTCCATGTTCAGGAACCTGGACAGGGGAAAAGCCCCGGACAGAGCGTCGACCAGGGCCCGCAGATCATCCACGGTAACGATCTGCGAATCCAGGAGGCGATGGAGGTCGAGGTATTCGACCAGCCAGCGGGATTCCATCTCGAACAGGTCGACATCGGTGCTTTTCGAGCCGGCGGGATCCGGGGCACCCCGGGCTCGAATGGCGTCGTAAATCCGTGAAAGCAGAGGATCATCGGGGCAGTCGAGACCGCAGAGCCGCTGAACTGCAGTCTCGGTCTTGTCCTGCAGCAGCGGAAGGACGCGCCTGCGCTGCAGGTAGCCGGATATCCCGACCGCCAAACCGCCGCCGATCATGAGGATCTCGTCGGCCAGCGGCAGGGGATCGGGGAATGCCCCGTTGATGATTCCGAGAACCAGCAGCACCGATCCGGTGGCGACCAGCTGGTTCGTTCGGGTCGAGTAGCGGGAGGGCTTTTCTCTGCAGTTGTGCTCGAGCTGAGCCTCTATGCTGGAAACCGCCTCTGCCGGGCAGCCCCGAAAGCGGCGGATCAGCAGCTTTTCCTGAATGAGCAGATCGAGGAGGTGTTTTCGCAGGCCGGCTGGGATCAGCACCTGATAGCGGGAGGGATCTGCGGAGAGGGGGATGATGTAGATGCATTCAGGTGCTACGAAGGGCCGGTATTCCGGATCGAAGCGCATCGGTCTGTATCTCATGTCAGGGATCAACTAGAGTTTATTTGCCGCCTGCTGTCAAGCTTGGGCGGGCAGCCGGGACCGGGCGGCTCCCTCACCATTCTTCGCTCCTTCCCTAGTTGCCCGATATCTGGTATCTTGCATCGCATGAAAGATATCAAGGCCGGTTCCGTGCAGTTCAATCACACCCCCGGGGACAAGGCGGCGAATCTCGAGCGCATCCATTCGTTTACCGAACAGGCAGCCAAGGCGGGTGTCCGGCTGCTCGTCTTCCCCGAGATGTGCATTACCGGATACTGGCACGTGCGCAAGCTCGGCAGGGGGGATATCGAAGCGCTGTCGGAAAGCGTGCCGGACGGCCCTTCCACCCGGCGGCTGCTGCGCCTGTCCGAGGAGTACGGGGTTACTCTCGGCGCCGGGCTCATCGAACGATCCGAAGAGGGCCGGCTGTACAACGCGTACGTGGTGGCCATGCCCAACGGCCAGGCCGTCCGTCACCGGAAGCTGCATTGCTTCATCAGCGAACACATGGCTTCGGGTGACGGGTACACGGTTTTCGACATTCCCCAGGGCGTCCGGGTGGGCGTGCTGACCTGCTACGACAACAACATCATCGAGAATGTCAGGATCACGGCCCTGATGGGAGCGGAAGTCCTCCTTGCCCCGCACCAGACCGGCGGCTGTGATACGCCCAGCCCGCGCTGCATGGGCCTGATCGATCCAAAGCTTTGGGAGAATCGGCACGAGAGCCCCGCTGCCATAGAAGCGGAGTTTCGCGGTACCAAGGGAAGGGAGTGGCTGATGCGCTGGCTGCCCTCCAGAGCCCACGACAACGGGATGTTCCTGATTTTTTCCAATGGCGTCGGCGTGGATGATGATGAGGTTCGCACCGGGAATGCCATGATCCTCGATCCTTATGGCGAGATTCTCGCGGAAACCTGGAAGGCTGAAGACGCCATGGTGGTGGCCGACCTCGAAGCCGGACTGCTCGATATGTGTACGGGTTCGCGGTGGATCAGGAGCCGCCGTCCCGGTCTGTACGAATTGCTGACGGTTCCCACCGGATTCGAGCGGGATACCCGTACTCTGCGCTTCGCGGGCAAGGGGAGACGACAGACATGAACAGAGCGGCGATCCTCGCAATGGTTTTCGCAGCGCTGTGGGCGGTAGCGGGCCTTCCCGCCCAGCAGGGGCCCGGAGGGCGCACGGGCGGCGGCGGAGGTACTGCCGCCGGCGGGACGAATCCCGGAGGGGCCGGGGCCTCCGGGGGCTCGCCCGTGGCCGTTGCCCAGGTCAGCGAGCAATCCCACAGCATCACGGTGGGCGGGCGGCTGGAGCCGGAAAGCCGGATCGTGCACAAGGTTTCCACCGGGGGCTACGTCCAGGCTGTTTTTGTCCGCGAGGGACAGCTGGTGAGCGCGGGGCAGGAGCTGCTGCACCTCAAGCGCAAGGATGACGTGATGGAGCTCTACAAACCGGTTCCCCTCGTCGCCCGGATATCCGGACGGGTGTCGGAGGTGCTGGTTCAGCCGGAGGCGGAGGTCAGTGCCGGAGAATCCGCCGTGGTGATCCTGGGCACACAGGGCTACGTGCTGGAAGCATACGTGAGCGACAAGGACGCTTTCAGAATCGATGTGGGCCAGCAGGTCAGAGGACGGACGGCGGGAGGCGGCGCCGTAGCGGGTTTCCTGCTGAGCCGCTCGCCGGAGCCGGACTACTCCACGGGTCTGTTCGAGCTCACCTTCCATTTCCCCGACAGCCAGCGGGTCAGCATAGGGGAGTTCGTGCTCATCGATCTGCCCGTGGACCGGGTTCGGGGATTGTTCGTTCCCCGCGACGCGGTGGTGCGCCGCTACGGCAGCTACTACGTCTGGGTGGTGAACGAATCCCAGCTCCTGGAGGCCAGGCAGGTGGTTCTGGGACCGGTGTTCGGCGACCTGGTGCTGATCAGCGAGGGTCTGGAGCCGGGCCAGCGCTACCTCGGACGCCTGACCGGCAGGGAACGGGAGGGAGCACCGGTGGGTGCTCCTGCCCAGTAGAGACGCGGCCGTGCTCGAGCGCATCTTCGGCAAAGCCACCGGCGTGATCCTCTTCACGGTGCTGCTCTGCGTTGCCGGGGTGTTCCTGGTGACCGAGCTTCCCATCCAGCTCTACCCCCAGACCCAGAGACCGCGGGTGCGGGTACGCATCGACCACTCGGGTGTCTCCGCCCTGGATTTTGCCGCCGATTACGCGGACGAGATCGAGGCCCGGCTTTTGGCCGTGGAAGGTGTGGACATGCTCGAAGTGGAATACGAGAACGACCGCAGCTCCTTCACGCTCACCTTCGAGTGGAACACGGATCCGGAGACCGCCAAAGCCGACGTGGATACGGCCATGACCAGCATCTCCAACCTGCTTCCGTCGGATTATCGAGACGAGTACCGCGTGGGCTACTTCTCCGGCGAAAACGCGGGCTTTCTCATCGTCGGGGTCACTTCACCGACCACCAGCCCGGAGGAGCTGTACCAGATCCTCGATACCACGGTCCGTCCGACGATGAGCGGGGTGGAGGATGCGGAGAGCGTGGACATCTACCGGGTGGAGGACCTGGAGGTGGAGGTGCTGCTGCGCCAGGCGGACATGCTGGCCTACGGGCTGGACATCCAGGACGTGGAGTCCGCCATCCAGGCCGGATACAGGCCGGAGTCCGTAGGCCGGCTGGAGCAGGGGGAAACATCCTTCAGCGTGCGTTTCCGCAGAGGGATCGACTCGGTCTTCGACATCGGCAGGATCGTGGTCGCCCGGAGCGGGAACGTCTCGATCCGGCTGCAGGATATCGCCGATATCTCCGCCCGCTACGCCCTTCCCTCCCGGACCGTGATCATGAACGGGACGCGGGGCATCCGCATCACCGCCTCCCCGATCGACGGGGGAAACGTGCGCAAGATGTCCGAGGACGTCCAGTCGATCCTGGAGGAAGCCAGGGCCGATGGGATACTGCCCAGGGACACCGTGTTCCAGATGTACATCGATCCGGCGGAGTACATCAACCGCGCGATCCGCAACGTGGTGCGCGCCGCTGTTCTTGGAGCCGCCCTGGCCATGACGGTCGTTCTGCTTGGTCTGGGACAGCTGCGCAACACCTTCCTGATCGGCATCTCCCTGCCCGTAACCCTCGTGTTGAGCTTCATCCTGATGTACTTCTTCGAGGTCAGCCTGAATCTGATCTCACTCGGCGGCATCGCCCTGGCAGTAGGCATGATCATCGATTCCTCGATCGTCGTGATCGAGAATATCCATCGTTTCCGCATGGAGGAGGCCCCCATTCAGGGAAACGGACACATGCGGGAGCTGATTATCAGAGCCGTGGACCAGGTGCGGGCGCCGGTGATCGCCTCGACCCTGACTACGGTGCTGGTGTTTCTGCCGATCTCCTTCACGGCGCCCCTGACCAATGCGATCCTCGGCGACCAGTCCCGGACCGTGGTCTTCGCCCTGCTCATTGCACTGGTCGTGGCCTTGACCCTGATCCCCCTCCTCTCCTTCCAGCTCTACAGCATCAGGCGGAAGCGGCATCCCGGATCCGCCGTCGTTGCGGATGCGGGTGACGCCAACCGGCTCCGCGGGCTGCAGCGCCTGTCGGTGCCGATGATGGGCTTCTTCAAGAATCTGTACAAGAGCATCCTGGGCGCGCTGCTTCGCCGGCGCTGGGCTTCCCTGTTGTTCATGGCCTTTTCCTTCGGGCTTCTGGTGTTCTCCGTGCTCAGGGTACTGCCCCTCATCCCGAGAGAGATCATCGCGGCGCCGCTGAGCGACCGGATCGTGTTGTTCTTCCGCAGCTCCGAGTTCACCGATCGCACGCAGATCATCGAGGAGGTGGTGCCCGTCCTGGACGAGCGCATCCGAAGGGTGGTGGGAGAGAGGCTGGTCAGCACCTACGCCGACGTGTCGGGGCGTTTCAATCTCTACTACATAAACCTGACCTCCTCGTCGGTGGCTACCGGGGTCCTGGCGGAGCTCCAGAAGGAGTTCGTGTCGGACAACGAGTGGTACTACAATGTGATGATGTGGGATCCGGCTCAGCTGCCCCTGCCGCGGACCATGGACCTGCAGATCAGCGTGCACGGAGACGATCCGGCGCAGGCGGTCACCATCCTGGAGCGGATCCGGGACCTGGTCAACGAGAGGGATATCTACGGGTGGGTCTTCACCGATCCTTCGACCAACTTCTCCGACGAGCTCACATTGACCGCCCGGGAGGGAGTGCTCGAGGGAACACCCGAGTTCAGCGAGCGGAGCCTGCTCAGCCTGGTCCGCAAGATTCTCGGCGGCACGACGGCAGTGGAGTTCGAGGAAAACCAGCAGACCGTGGCCGTGTCGGCGGTCTACCCGGAAGCGGAGATCGAAGGCCGGCACAACCTGGAAAATTTCCTTCTGCCCTACCGCCGGAGCACGGTGCCGCTCAAGCACTTCTTCGATTTCCAGGAGTCCACGGGAGTTGCGGGCATCGCCTCGGAAGACGGGGAGAGGATCTTCAGGCTGTATGCCCGCATGAGCCCCGGAACCCCGGCGGCCCGCCGGGTCGAATACGAACAGGAGGTGGAGGGGCTGCTTCGGGAAAAACTCATTCTGCCCGCCGGATACTCGATCACCTTCGACAATCCCCAGGTGGAGCTGGACAAGGCAATCCGCTCGCTGTTCGTGGCTCTCGGCGCATCCGTGGCGCTGGTCTATCTCCTGCTCGCCTTCCAGTTCAACTCCCTCGGTATCCCCCTGGTGATCCTGGTAACCGTACCGCTGGGCTTCATCGGGGTGCTGTTCAGCCTCTTCGTGTTCAAATCCACGCTGAGCTTGAACTCCATGCTGGGCACGATCCTTCTGGGAGGAATCGTGGTGAACAACGCCATCATCATGATAGACTTCTATCTCAAGATCCTGCCGAAGCACGCCGACAAGATCGACGCCATCGTGGAAACTGCGGGTCTGCGCTTCACGGCCATCGTGATGACCATGCTGACGACAGTGTTCGGAATGCTGCCCATCGCCATCGGAATGGGGGAGGGCTCCAACATCGTTCAGCCTCTGGGCATCGCCGTGTCCGGGGGATTGGTGATATCGACGCTGTTCACCCTCTTCATGGTGCCCAGCATCCTGAGCCTGATCAACATCAAGCCGCGCGCAGACAAGGCGGGGATCTCCGGATGAAAGCCTTAAAGCTTCTTGCCTGCGCGGTTCTGCTTTCCACGGCAGCTCTGACAGGCGTTCGTGCCGACGATCCGGCGGAATCGGCTGGGCAGGACGCAGCCCGGCAGTCGCTGATCCCCCGGCCAACGCTGATCCTGTCCGTCGCGGAAATCGCCCGGCGGGTCCAGTCGGGAAACCTGGAGCTCATCAAGGCGGCCCGGAGAGTGGAGCGGGCCCGGCAGGATCTTGTCGGTGAGCCCGAGCTGATGGACTCCAGCCTCTCGGTCGGCGGCGGATACGCATCCTCGGGCATACCAGGATCTGCCGGCTGGTACGGCCAGTCGAGGCTTCTCCTGCCGCTTTCCCCCCAGCTGTCGGCAGGCGGGGAAATCTCGGTGGACGATGAATGGCAGCTGGAGGAGGAGCTATCCCTTTCGGTGCGACCCCTCGTGCCGCGACGGCAGACCTATGACGAGAGCCGAAGCTACGCAATCGCCCTGGTGGAGGAGCGCTACCTGAGGCAGGCCGTCTACCTGGGAGCCGAGCAGGCCGCCCTTTCTCTGCTGATCCGGGATATGGAGTCGGAGCTGGACCGCAGCACCCTGGAACTGGAGCAGAAAAAATACCAGCTGGTCCAGCGGAGGCAGGATCTGGGGGAAGCCTCATTCCAGGACGTCCAGGACGGCCTGGTCGATCTGATCGAGGCGCGCCAGAGCCTGTTCAACAGCGAGCAGCGCTACCTGAGCGACTGGAAAACGCTGCAGCTGCTGTTCGCTCCGAGCGAGGAACGGATAGGCGTAAAGCCGCTGTCCGACCGGGAGCTTCTGGAGCGGATCAGTGCGCGAAGGACGGAGTCAGATCGGCACCGGGACAGAGAGCCGGTTACCGGGAAGCTGGAGACATCGAGGCTGGAGCTCAATGCCCTGCAGCAGGAGCTGGATGCAACACCTGCCTGGCGGCCGGATTTGAGCCTGTCTGCGGCGCTCGCGCTTCCCGAAGCCTCTCCCAGCGCCAGCCTGAGCCTGAGCTTCTCTCCGAATCAGCTCAAGGGGGATGAGAGGCAGGAGCTGCGGGAGGACATGGAGATCAAGCGCCTGGAGATTGCCGCCGAAAGCTACACCGCGACACTGCAGGAGACCCTCGGCCGGCAGAGCATAGCCATCGCCGAGGAGGTGTTGAGCTCCGCCCGGATACAGCGGGAGCGGGACAGAGTAGCCCTGCAGGAGGGGGAGCTTCTGTTCCAGCAGGGCAGGCGCACCACCCTGGAGCTGGAGCAGCTGCGGCTGAACCTGCGGGCGGCCGAGATCCTGAGCTTCCAGGCCGCCGTCGCGCTCTACGGCACCCTGGGGGAGTACCTGATGCTGTTCGTGGGCGAGTGAGGCCGTCCTGCTGGCGCAGCCAGGGCAGCTAGCCTACCGGCGCGCGCCTGCCGCTTGAGATCGGCTCGGGGCTGTCCTCCACCAGCCTGCGGCTGACCGCCGCCGCCCAAATTGCACCCAGAGCCGAGCTGAGCAGATTTCCGGCCACGATCCCCGTCCAAACCCCCTCCAGCCCGATCAGCCGTGAAAGCAGCAGCGCCAGAGGCATGGCGAACAGCAGGATGTAGGAAAAGTTGATCACGAAAGCGGCAAAACCCCTGCCCAGACCCTGAAAGAAGCTGGCCAGGATGATGCGGGCAGCCAGGAAGGGAAAGCCCAGGGCGAAGATCAGCAGCATGGTCCGGCCGATGCGAATCACTTCCGCCAAATCGCTGAACACGCGGACGAAGGCTCCTCTGCCCAGGATCATGATCAACGCCAGGACGCACATCAGGCCCATGCAGAACAGCAGGGATTTCTGGACGACCGACCTGACCCGGCCGAAGTTGCCCGCTCCGAAGTTCTGTCCGGACATGGTCAGGGTGCCCTGGGAGATGCCGATAATCGGCAGGATGGCCACCTGCTGGTAGGTAAAGCCGAGGGTGAAGGCGCTCTTGGCCATGTCGCCGTAGGGCCGCAGCAGGAAGAACAGCAGGAACAGGCCGAGGGAATTGGACAGCTGCCCGATGATGGTGGGTCCGCCCACGGCGAAGATTCCCCTGATGATCGCCCCCTGGTAGCGAAAGGCCCGCATGTTCAGGGCGATGATGTTCTTCTTCCCGAACAGAGAGGCGGCCAGAAAGATGCAGCTCACAGCCCGTCCGATCACCGTGGCCAGGGCCGCACCCTGCACCCCGAGGGCGGGGAAGGGACCGATTCCGAAGATCAGCAGCGGGTCCAGAACCATGTTGACCAGGTTTCCCACGACCATGACGCGCATCGGCGTAACCGTATTCCCCTCGCCGCGCAGGATCCCGTTTCCGATCATGGAGAAGAACTGGAAGAGCGAGCCGTAGAGGATGATGTTGATGTACTCGAGGATGTAGGGCATCATCTGCTCGGATGCACCGAGCAGCAGGAACAGGGGCCGGGCCAGTGGAGGGCCGATGATCGTCATGATCAGAGACAGGGCCAGGATGATCAGCAGGGAATGCTCGGCGGCGTTGTCGGCCCGCTCTTTCTTGTCCGCCCCTATGAAGCGGGCGATCAGGGAGCTGGCCCCTATCCCCGTGCCCGAGCCGATGCCGATCAGCACGCTCTGCACGGTGAAGGCCATGCCCAGAGCGCCCAGTTCCACTGCCCCCAGCCGGGATACGAAAAACCGGTCCACGAAATTGAAAGTGGTGTGAAAGATGAAAGCCACGATCGCCGGTGCCGAAAGTTTCAACAATGTGGTCAGTATGGGACCGCTCTGTATGCGCTCGGGGCTGGTTCTGAGGGTTTTCAGCATCCTCCCAAAGTATCGGGATTGTCTTTGAAAGACAAGCTGCGGAGGGTATATTTATAGGGTATGGGCGAATACGGTGATCTGTCGGACCAGGAGCGTCGCAAGCTCTATCGGGATTTCTCCAGGGCGGCCAAGGAGATCCGGGTGGATGGGCCGTGGCGGCCGGGGGCCGGCCAGGCGGAGGGCTCCAAACAGAACGCCTCAGATCCCGATCACCGGGGAGAGAGGGACGCGCAGCAGTCTGCGGAGCGTTTTTTCTTTCATCGGCGGAGGCGCAAACGGCCCTCCTACCTCATCCGGCTGAAGATAGACAGCTATGCCTACAGCGAGGAGTTCGAGATCAGCGGGATCGGCCAATTCCTCACCACCCTGTTCTCCTTTCTCTGGCCGAATCGCGATCCGGTCCCCGCACGATTCCTCAAAACCCTGGTCCTGGACAGTCCCAACCGGGGAGATCCGGAGGGCTACGGTCTTACCCGGACGATCCTGGAGTTGCAGAAGCTCAGCGAGAATCTGCTCAAGGGCGGCGCTTTCCTTCGCCGGGACAGCGACACGAGCTTCAATCTCAAAGGCGATCTGACCCGGGACCTGTTGAACTGGGAACCCGCCGTCTACCGGCTCATGAGCAGCTTCAAGAAAATACCCACCCGGCTGCTGGAGGCGCTGGATGCGTTGCGGGGCAGAGTCGAGCAGCAGAAGATCGTCCACGTGCCCGACCTCACCGATGTAGTCAAGGGAGTATATCGAATCACGGCGGCCGTCCAGGCCGACCCGCAGGTGCTGGAGGAGCGCATCCGCAGCGCCGGGGAGCTGATCAAGGGGCCCTACAAGCGCATCTACCTGAGCGAGGAGAAGATCGAGCAGGTCTGCACGCGGATCGATCATCAGATCTCCGATTTCCTGGCCTGTTACAGCCGTCTGAAATGGTTCGCCGGACAGCTGTATCCGGCCCTTTTGAAGATGCTGAACGTCTTTCGGCCCCAGGCGGAGGTGGCCGCTATTCTGGACAAGATTTACACCTTCGCCGGACTGGAGACCGGGGACGTTCTCATCCTGCGGGGTGCGGAGGACGTCGGGCGGCAGGATGGAGGCCCGTTCCGGATCCGGGAACGGCAGGACGGCCAGGAGCAGGAGGCGGGCGGGGAGGATGAGGATGAGCCGGAGGAACTGGAGGAGCCGCCGTTCGACTTCAACCAGGAGTTCCGGGGAATCCTTACCATACTGGATTACGCCTTTCCGGGCTGCCGGGCGCAGCACATTGGGGAGGGGGATTACTCGATTCTGCTTTGGTTTCAACAGAAGATCTTTTCCCATCGGGACTACAGGGGACCGGTCGTGGCGCGCAGGCTCGATTTTACGGACCTGCTCTGGAAGATCAGCCGCCATGATCCTCTGGCACCGGTGATCGTTCTGCATGAGCTCATCGCTCAGATGCTGGAGTCTCTCCATCCGGAAGCGCTCGTCGAGCTGCTCGATCCTCTCGGCGGTCGAAAGCCCGGTTCGCTGGATTCCTTTTCCAGGATCCTCCGGCAGTGGCGGGCGACCCGGGAAGAGGTTCTGATGCGTTATCTCAAGGAGGTGGACTACTTCGAGAAGGAGCTTTCCCTGAGGGACAAGGGGGGGGAAAGCCGGTTTCTCAACTCTTCCATCGCCCGCAAGACGATCGAAACGATCAACCAGATCCGGAATCACATCATCCGCGGCTACGGCCACGTAGCGCTGAGCATGGATCGCAGGGAGTACTTTCGCTGCCATGCCCTCTACACCTTGACCAGGCAGTTGAGCGAATTCTTGAGCGGGCTGGTCATCAGAAGGGATCAGCTGGATGCGGGCAGCCCGATCGTGCGCCAGCGCTTCGACCGGGACGACCTGGTCGAGCGTCAGCCGGGTCCGGTGATGAAACAGATCCACAGCTACATCGAGGCCCTTCCGGAGGACAGACGGATCCTGGAAACGCCGCGGGGAGAGTACAACCGGGTGTTCCTGGAGATCCTTTCCGCTTTCACCGAGATCCTGGATTTCCTGCTCAATGACGTGCGCAGCCGCCTGCGGGAGGCGGGGGCCGAGGTGTTCTTCGCCTCGGCGGAGGAGCGCAGGATCTACAAGGAGATCGAGGACGATCAGACACCGCTGCGGGTGGATCTGAGAAAGGATTTCGAGGAGATCGACCGGTTGACCGGCCTGTTCTCCAAAAACGAGTATCTGCGCTTCATGCCTGCTGCCTTCCAGAGCAGCCGGCAGGCGGGTCATCCCCTCAGCCTGATGGTGATGGATCTGGATCGCTTCAAGGCGATCAACGACACTCTGGGCCACGACTTCGGTGACGAGATCCTCAAGCTCGCAGCCTCGGTAATCCTTTCTTCGGGCAGGGAGGAGGATGCGGCGGTGCGTTTCGGCGGGGATGAGCTGCTGGTCTTGGTGAAGGGTGATGCGGCCGCGGCCCTGGGCCAGGCGGCACGCATCCGCAGCCGCTATCTCGAGCTTCTCAAGGAGCGTTTCGCCGGGCAGTTGAAGGAGGTTCCCCTGCTCATGGCCCAGAAGGAGCTGGCGGAGAAGAAGAAGACGGATCCCATGTATCACGGCGGGATCGAGGATTTCCTGGATCGCTGGAAGGGCAGAGGGGTGGGCACCCTGTCGATCGGCGTGGCCCAGGGTTTGGGTAAGAAGATCAAGGCGCCCTGTGCAGACGAGAAGGAGCTGTTCCGCAGGGCGGACAAGATCCTCTACCTGGCCAAAGACTCGGGTGGAAACCGTGCCGTGGCCATGTTCGATGTTCTCGAGATTCCCCTGACCGCTGAGGAGTACGCCGACTTTCTCCAGTACCTGGAGCATATCCCGGCGGGCGACCGCGCCGACTCGGCGAGGCGCTACGTGGACCTCCGCCTGGCCAATGACCAGCCGCCTCTTTTCTGGAACTACCCGTATCCGAAGTACCTGCAGGATTCTTGATCCGGCGCCTGCCGGGGCAAAAGCGCGCCGCTACCCGGATCCGTCGAGCCGGCTGTTCTCCCGGCCGAGCAGGCGCTCGAGAATTCGTACGTGGGTGCGCTCCTGCTCCTCGAGGAAACGAAAAGCGCCGCGCGCGAAGGGGATCTTTGCTTTGTGGTGCAGGCCGGCGAACAGCAGGTAAATCTCCACCTCCTTCTCCAGGATTTCCTCCAGGCGCTCCAGGATCGGGGCGCAGCGCTCCGCCGGCAGGGGTTCGATCGCCTCGGGATCGTGGAGGTGAAGGTCCCTGCCCTCCAGTATGTCATCCATCTCCTGCTCGCCGATGTGCCCCTGGATCAGATCCCGGATCAGCTGCTGGTGGTCGATCTCCTCCTCGAGTATCCGCACCAGGCTGGGGTGCAGCTGCCTGCCGGCAAGCTCGCTGTTCAAAGCACTGTACAGGCCGTAGATCTCCTCCTCGAGGGTCAGCGCGCTGGAGAGGATCGACCTGAACCCAAGCGTCCTCAGGCGTCGGATCAGGCGCATGGCTGCCTCCTTCCCTCCTCAGCTCTTGAAGGCTTCGCAGAGGGTCAGGACTCCGAAGGTCAGGAATATGGCCCCGGCCGCGATCTTGATCACCTTCTCCGGGATGAACCGCCCGATTGCCGAACCCAGAGCCGCGGCGATCAGGGTGCTCAGAATCAAGGCCCCCGTGGCGCCGATGAGCACCGAGAGGAGGGCCCTGCGGTTGGCCGCCAGGGCGAAGATCGAAACCTGCGTCTTGTCTCCCAGCTCGGCCAGGAAAATCATGAGGAAGGTGGAGGCGATGAGTTTCAGATTCAAAAACATTTTTCCGCCTAACCCAGCGCCACATCCAGGGTCATCATCACCGTGAATCCCAGCATGGCGCCGATGGTGGCCACGTCCGTGCTCGACTCTGCCTGTGATTCCGGAATCAGCTCTTCGACCACCACGTAGATCATGGCCCCTGCGGCGAAGGCCAGGGCATAGGGCAGCAGGGGCTTGACCACGATGACCGCCACGGCGCCCAGGACCCCGGCTATCGGCTCGACAACTCCTGAAGCCTGTCCCCAGAAGAAGGACCGGAATCTGGACAGGCCCTCCCGGCGCAGCGGCACCGACACGGCGGTACCCTCGGGGAAGTTTTGGATCCCGATGCCCAGAGCCAGAGCCACAGCCCCGGCCAGGGTCGCCGAGGGAAGATCGGCGGCCAGGGCTCCGAAGGCCACTCCGACGGCCAGCCCTTCGGGAAAGTTGTGCAGGGTGATGGCCAAAACGAGCAGGATGCTGCGCTGCCAGGTCGTGGATATCCCTTCGGCCTCGGTTCGCGGCAAGCCCAGGTGCAGATGCGGCAGGATCTTATCCACCGTGAACAGAAAGGCGCCGCCCAGGAGAAAACCTGCGGCGGCTGGGACGAAAGCCGGCAGGCTCGATTCTTTCTCCGCCATTTCGATGGCCGGGGCCAGGAGGGACCAGAAGCTGGCCGCGATCATCACGCCGGCGGCGAACCCGAGCATCCCGTCCAGCACATTGCGGTTGATGGTCTTGAAAAAGAAAACCAGGCCGGCTCCGGCAGCCGTCAGGAACCAGGTGAAACAGGTGGCCAGCAGAGCCTGGACGATCGGATCCAGGGACTCGAACCACTCGACGATCATGACTCCTCCTCGATGTGCCCGGTATCGCTCTATTTCCCGATCAATCCCTCCGCTTCCTTTTCGAGGCTGTCCATCTCGGCCGTCGATGACAGCACCTCGAAGCGGATGTGGATCCGGTATTCGCTCTGCCCGGCCAGCATCGGCAGCCTGCCCTCCGCCCGCAGGGCTCCGCGGCCGACCGGGGTCACCGTGCCGGGCTCCAGCCCCAGCACGTAGAAGCCCTTGCGGGGCATCTTCCACTCGGTGAGCTGCGGCAGCTCGTCGAGCTTGAAGCGCAGAACGATGCCCAGGGGCGTCCCGTCCCCGATGTCCCGGTTGAGCAGGGCGATGAAGGTGCCGCCCTCCGGATCGGCTGCCAGGGTGTGAAAGAACACCTTCTCCTGGTATCCCGCAATGGGCTCCGGAAAGATCCGGGCCTCTTCGACTCCTCTGTCCCGGCGCGCCTCCTCGTTCCGGGCGGTGGTTTTCCGGATCGGAGCGACGATCCGAGCGTTCGGGCCGAGCAGGGGAAAGCCGAAATTGCAGTGGTAGAGCATCATGAGCGGCTGCTCGTCGAAGCCCCGGTTTTCGATCCGGTCCTCCAGGTCGAAACCCCTCGCTCCCAGCCGCGTTTCGATGGTGCGGGTCAGCAGCAGGTTCTCTCCCATGGCCTGGGCTTCCCGGATCCGTCCCTTTACCGCCAGGCGGTACTCATCCCCCTGCCAATCCTGCTCCACGGACACATCTTCCGCAGCGGCGTTGGACAGCCGGCCGTGGAGCCCGAAAGCCCGGCCCTGATCCTGGCTGGGAGCGCCGGCGTTGGTGATGCCGCAGGTGGTGAGCAGCCCGGCAAAAAAGCTGCGCAGCCAGGCCAGTCCCGGCTCGTCGTAGTAGGCCGGGGAGGTGATTCCGGTAGGGGAAAGAAAACTCAGCGCTTTGCCCTGGAAAAACGCCCCGGCGATGTCCATGCCCCGGCCGGGAAGAACGGTGAACTCCAGGCCGCCGCCCGTGTTCACCTGCAGCGCCCCCACCCCCGCCGCCTTTCCCTCCTCCAGGGTCGAGCGGGTGACGCCGGCGATCTGCTTCGGATCGCCGATCAGGGAGAGCAGCTCCTGTTTTTTCCAGCTGCGTCCGAGATATTCAGCCATGGTATTCCTCCGATATTTGATCAGGATCTACTCCTTCAGCCAAAGTGAAGAGGCGTTTCGGAACGCCCGTTTGCCCGCCAGCAGGGTGTAGCTGACCACGGAGAAGATCACGTAGGCGGCGATGATCGCCAGGGTGGTCCACAGGTATCCGATCCGGCCCGTCGAGTACCAGTATCCGGGGAGATTGAGCATCAGGATCAGGGGTATGGCCAGCACGAAGGTGATTCCCGTACCGTACATGTAGTCGGTGGCCACCGGGGTCTTGAAATCCGGATCCACGACTCGAAGCAGGGCAAGGCCGGTGGACAAGGTGCCGGTGAGATTGCCGTAGAACATGATGGCCCTGGTAAAGAGGTGGTCGGTGAACAGCCGGGACACGGTCCAGAAAATCGTGATGGTGCTCACCAGGCCGCCCACCACCGCGATCACCAGGATCGGAATCCAGAAGCGGGTCAGCAGAACGATGGCGATTGCGGCGATGGCTGCGGTGACCATGATGTCGATGCAGCCGCCGGCCAGGCGGGTCAGGGTCCCATTGTCGACGGCGTGATCGATCTTGAAGGCCCGGAAGATCCGCTTGACGAACATGGCGATGACTGCAGCGAAGATGAAGGCGATCCCCCAGAGGTTTGCCGCCAGCTGGGCTCCCATCGCACCGGCCAGGGACAGGAGGAAGGTCAGCAGCTGCAGGCAGAGGTAGGCCAGCAGGTATACGCCCAGGACCAGGGCCAGGTTGAGGGAGAGGGTGTCGATGGCTTCGGTTTCGGTGGTCAGCAGGCTGCCAACGGGTCTGCTTTCCTTCGAAGGCAGGATCCCCGTGCGCAGCCGGCGCTGTTCGATCAGTCCGGACAGCTCGGAATCCATCCAGCCCCGCCTGCGGCCGATGGTGATCAGGGCGATGCCCAGGAAGCAGGCCCAGAGGTAGCCGACGGCGGCGAACATCAGCCCCAGATTGCCGCCGCCTTCGAAGCCCAGAGCTTCCCAGCCTTTGCCGATGGCGAAGGCCTGTCCCGGTCCCAGGCCGAAACCCAGCGGCATGAGCAGACCGAAGCTCGGGAACAACCTTGGCAGGAAGGTGTAGATGAGCGCCAGGGTCAGGCCGAAGCCCACGATCACCTGCAGGGTGTACTGGATGATGATGGTCACAGCGGAGGAGAAGATTCTTTTGCCCGCTCCCTTCATTCCCATTCCCCGCAGGCTCATGGCCACGAAGGAGAGGTTCAACAGGTGAAACACGATGTTTTCCAGGCCCTGGGTGCTCATGCCCAGCCTGGGGGCGGCATAGTTGTAGAAGGGGAGGAGGATAAACCCGGCGATCAGGGCGTTGGGGATCAGGAATTTCTGAAAGAAACGCACGTTCGATCGAATGAGGGTGGCGATCAGCAGGGCGGCGCAGATCAGTCCGAGATCCAGGAAGATAGACCAGGAAAAGTTCATCCGTGCACCTCCGGGTTTCTGACACTATAACAGGGGGATGCGGGGCTGTCGAGAATGCAGAACGCGAAGCTCAAGCTCAGTCAACCGCGGTCTGGTAGATGGTGTCGTCCTTCCCGATCACGTTGCCCTCGAATATATCTTCGTTGGACTGTTTCTCGGTGACGAACTCGTAGGTCGTGTAGCCTCCGGACAGATTGTACACCTCGGGGAATCCGTTCTGGCTCAGGATCCGGCAGGCCAGGTAGGCCCGCAGCCCCGCGGCGCAGTACACGATGATCCGTCTGTCCCGGGGCAGCTCCCGGAGTCGATCGCGCAGGGAGTTGAGGGGGATGTTGAGCGCGCACTCGATCCTGCCTTTCTCCACCTCCTCCGCTTCCCGTACATCGAGGACGAACGAGCGGGACAGCTGTTCGGGAGTGAGCTCGTGCCAGTGCACGACCTTCACCAGTCCATTGATGATGTTTTCCGCCACGAAGCCGGCTATGTTCACCGGGTCTTTGGCCGAGGAAAAGGGCGGTGCGTAGGCGTGCTCGATCTCCTGCAGATCGTAAACCGTTCCGCCCTGCTTGAGCACCGTGGCGATCATATCGATGCGCTTGTCCACCCCCTCGTAGCCCACGATCTGGGCTCCGAACAGGCGGCCGTCGGTCGGACTGAAGACGATCTTCAGGCTGGTGGGCTGGGCGTCCGGGTAGTAGCCCGCGTGGGAGGCGGAATGGGTGATCGAGGAAACGAAGGCGATCCCCTCGGCCCTGAGCACTTTCTCCGACAGGCCGGTGGCGGCCACGGTGAGATCGAAGACCTTGGCGATGGCCGTGGCGATCGACCCTTTGTAGCGCCGCGTGTTGCCCTGCACGATGTTGTCCGCCACGATCCTGCCCTGCTTGTTGGCCGGGCCCGCAAGATAGACGGTCATGGGCTTGCCCAACAGCGGATGGGGAAACTCGACCGCGTCCCCGAGGGCGTAGACGTCGGGATCGGAGCTCTGCATGTGCTCGTCGACCCGGATTCCTCCCCGATCGCCCGTGGCCAATCCCGCCTCCCGGGCCAGGGCGCTGTCTGGCCGAACCCCGACGCCCAGTATTACCAGATCGACCGGCAGCTCCTTGCCGCAGGCCAGCCGCGCCGTCAGCCGTCCGCCGCTGCTCTGGAAAGCGGTAACCGCCTCTTTCAGGTAGAACTCGACGTTCTTGGATTTCAGGTGCTGGTGGACCTCCGCCGCCATTTCGAAATCCAGGGGGGTCATCACCTGTTCGGCCATCTCGACGATGGTGACCCGGATGCCGCGGCGATGGAGGTTCTCCGCCATCTCCAGCCCGATGAAGCCCGCCCCGACGATCAGCGCCCGCTTCACCTTGCGCCGCTCTATGTAGTCCTTGATCCGGTCCGTATCGGGAACATTGCGCACGGTGAAGATTCCCTCCAGATCGATTCCGGGGATCGGAGGCTTTACCGGTTCGGCACCGGGGGAGAGCACCAGCTTGTCGTAACTCTCCCGGTAGGTTTTTTTCCTCCTTGAATCGGTGACCTCGACCTGTTTCGCTTTGAGATCGATCCGGGTGACCTCAGAGAGGACTCGCACGTCGATTTTGAAGCGGGCGGAGAACCCCTCGGGGGTCTGGACGAACAGACGGTCCCTTTCGTCGATCACGTCGCCGATGTAGTAGGGCAGCCCGCAGTTGGCGTAGGAGATGTACCGCCCCCGCTCGAACAGCACGATCTGGGCCTGCTCGTCCATCCTGCGCAGCCTGGCCGCGGTGCTCGCTCCCCCCGCCACCCCGCCGACGATTACGATTTTTGCCATTTTTCTCTCCGTGTCCGGTTGTGGTTTTTCGCCGTATAGCTGTAGTATCCATGAATCGGCACCGGTGGTCAAACACGGCGGGGAAAGGAGGAGTGACTGATGAGCGACTACACGGGCGGCAACGGAGTGTCAAAGGTGCTGGTGGTGGGTATCGGAGGGGTGGGGGGATACTTCGGAGGGCTGCTGGCCCGCCATTACGGGGCGGATGAGAAAAAGGAGGGCGGCGGGGGATCGGTACGGATCGGATTCATCGCCCGCGGCGCCCATCTGCGGGAGATCCAGGCGGGCGGCCTGCTGCTCAACACCTCCGAGCACGGCGGCCTGCTGTGCCGGCCCCACCAGGCCGCGGAGGCAATCGAGCAGCCGGGCACGCCGGATCTCTGCCTTGTCTGCGTCAAGGGATACGACCTGGATGAGGTGAGCAGACGGCTGGCTCCGGTTGTGAAACAGGGCACGAAGATCATGCCGCTTCTCAACGGGGTCGACATCCGGGAGCGCATCCGCCGCCACGTGAAAACCGGGATCGTGCTGCCCGCCTGCGTCTACGTGAGCGCGAGCATCGACCGGCCCGGGGTCGTCACCCAGAAAGGCATGGCCGGTCTGCTGATCTGCGGCCGGGATCCGGATTTCCCGCAGTACGATCCCTCCCCCGTGGCCGCGCTGTTGGAACAGGCCGGCATATCGGTGCGGCAGGAACGGGATGCCTATCCCGCCATCTGGGAAAAGTACCTGTTCATCGCCTCCTTCGGCCTGGTCACCGCCTGGGCGGATCAGCCCTTCGGCGCCGTGCTGTCGGATTCGCAGTTGAGAGAGCTGGTGGCTGGAATCATGGGGGAGATCCTGGCACTGGCGGCACGGCGGGGGATCGAATTTGCCGGGGAGATCATCGAAGGGTCCATCAGCAAGGCGGAGAACTTTCCCCCGGAGACCAAGACCTCCTACCAGCGGGACGTGGAGAAAGGCGGGCGCAACGAGGGGGACCTGTTTGGGGGTACGATCGTCCACCTGGGAAGGGAGCTGGGAGTGCCGACCCCGATCACTCAGCGCCTTTACGGGGAGATCGAGGAACGACTGAAAGGATCGTAGAGGCTGTCGGGAGTCGTAAGGGCTTTTAAAAAGGCCGCCGCTTTTATGAGCGGCGGCCTGCGGAATTGACGATACCGCTTCGAGGGGGAGCCGTCAGAACAGGAGGGAGACCTTGCCCCCGATGTAGGGCACGATCCCGATTCCTTCGGTAGTCAGATCGGGCAGGGCCATGCCGAGCACCCCGCCGCCCAGGCGGAATCGCCGTTCCTCGCCGAGTCCGATCCAGACCGACAGATCGGGCAGGAAGACCTCGCCGTACTGGGCGTCAGTGTAGAGGCCGAAGACAAGGAAGAGCAGCCCGCCGAGCTGGGCCTGGATGAACACGCGGTCCGCCAGAGAGAGCTCGGCCATCAAATTCGGCCACAACACGGTTTCGAGGATGAAGGTGAACGCCCGGATCCCCGGTGCGAGCTTCAGCGGCCCCACGTCGAACTGGTAGTACAGGCTTGCCTCGGGGAAGGGGAGGATGTGCTCCCTCAGGAACTCCCCCGCCTCATTGCTGGTCTCTATCTCACCCCCGCCGATCACGCCGATGGTCATCGGCACGTCCACGCCCAGGTCCAGGCGAACCTGGGCGAAAGCTGGAGATGCCAGAATTGCTGCAAATGCAAGAATGATTACGAACCGTTTCATAGTGTCCTCCTCGCTATGTTCATCGATACAAAATATAGCCCGCTTGATCACTATTTTCCAGCTGCCCAAAGATTCGTGTCCCCGCCGAATCGGTGTCCGCTCGAAATAGTGGAACAGGCGGGGTGGTATGTCGTATGATGGTGACACCCGCGTCAGCGGGAAACTGGAGGGAAGATGAAACGGACCGTGGTGGTGGTGACCCTGATGGTGCTGATCCTGGCGGCGGGTTGGACCCAGGAGGGGGAACCACGGAAAACCGTCCTCTCGATCCAGGCCGGGGGGCTCATGGTCGCACCCGTGGGTCTGGAGGCGGAGTTTTTCCTGGGACGGGTGGGATTGTGCGTGGAAACGCGCCTTCTGCTCCTCCGCCTGCACGGTGAGCCGGCGGGCACGCTGGAGCCCGGCGTCAACCTGCGCTTCTATTCCGGCGAACCCGGTGACGGCCTGTTCGTCTTCACGGGTGCCGGTTTTCTGACGGTCTGGCGGCTGAGCCCCTTCTCCTTCGAACAGGGGATCGTGAAGCCACGGGCCGGATTCGGCTACGCCAGGTTTTTCGGAAGTGAGGACAGGTGGCGGCTGGCTGCGGAAGTCGGGGCGGGCTGGCTGCAGGAGGTGTTGGAGGGCGATCTGTACGAGCCCGTGTTTCCCCTCCTGCCGCACCTCCTGCTCGTGCTGGGACGCGTCTTCTGATCACCCGGTCGGCGACCTACCGTCCCAGCCGCCTGAGTATCTTCTCCGCCTCCTCCACGCCTTCCTCGATCAGCTGATCCAGAATCTCGTGGACCGGCAGGATCTCTTTCACCAGCCCCACGCTCTGACCTGCCATCAGGGAGCCGCTCCTGACGTCTCCGTCGATCGCCGCCTTGCGCAGCCCGCCGATCCAGAACTCCTCCAGCTTCTGCCCGGCCTCCCTGGCCGTGATGGCCTCCCGCTCCAGCTGGGCCACCAGACCGAGCTGCAGGGTGTTGAAATCCCGGGTGCCCTCGTTGGTCAGCGCACGGACCGGGATCACCGGCATGCGGGGATCGAACTGGGCGGTGGGCAGGGCGTCTTTGGCCGCCGCCCTCAGCAGGGCCCGTTTGAAGTTCCTGTGGGCCACCGACTCCTCCGCCACGGCGAACTTCGTGCCCAGCTGGACCCCCGCCGCGCCCATCATCAGGTAGTGGACCATCATCACGCCGCTGCCGATTCCCCCGGCCACGAACACCGGCACGGCCTGCACGCGGGGCAGGATCTGCTCCGCCAGCACAGCGGTGGATACCGGGCCGATGTGGCCTCCCGCTTCGTGCCCTTCGATGATCAGGGCGTCGACCCCTCCCTTGACCAGGCTGCGGGCAATCCCCACGGTGGGAGCGAAGCAGAGCAGCTTGCTGTTGGTCTGTCTGATTCGATTGATCGCATCCCGCGGCGGAAGACCGCCGGCCAGGATTATGCAGGGAAACTCGATCTTCAGGACATGTTCCAGGTGCCTGGCGAAGTTGGGCGCAATGGTGATCAGGTTGATGCCGAAGGGTTTGTCCGTCTTGTCCCGCGTCTTTTTGATCTCGTCTTTCAGCATCTCCGGGGGCATGTTGCCTCCGGCCAGGACCCCGAAGGCTCCCGCATTGGATACGGCGGACACCAGGTTCGACTCGGATATCCAGGTCATGGCCCCGCCCATCACCGGGTATTCCACGCCCAGAAACTCCTTTCCACGGCTCCACAATCTCTCTATCAGCTCTCTCGGCATGTTACCCTCCTGTTCATCCCTCTCCGCTCCGCCGGCAAGCCCCGCCCGGGAGCGGGGCAGCCGCCCGGGTTTTGAGGGTGGTCACAATATGCTCGATTTTCGGCCGGGTTTCAACGCCGAAGGGCGTGCAGCGAAAAACGCCTAAGGCCGCGCGTGTCCCCCGCGGCGGGGAGCACTTTGACAAAGTTCCGATATTGTCCCAAGATCTACGCAGAAGATCTAAGCGGATGAAGTCGATCGTATTGGCGGAAAAGCCCAGCGTAGGCCGGGACCTGGCCCAGGTGCTCGGCTGCAGGAAGAAGAGCAAAGGCTACAGCGAGGGAGATGCCCACATCGTGACCTGGGCATTGGGGCACCTGGTGGAGCTGGCGGATCCCCAGGTCTACGACGAACGCTACAAGCGCTGGTCCCTCGAGTACCTGCCGATGCTGCCCGAACGGATGAAGCTCCGGGTCATCCCCAGGACCGCGCACCAGTTCCGCACCATCCAGTCCCTGTTCCGGCGAAAGGACGTGGACAACCTGATCATCGCCACAGATGCGGGCCGGGAGGGGGAGCTGGTGGCCCGCTGGATCATGCGCCTGGGAGGCTGGAGTGGAGCGTATCAGCGGCTGTGGATCAGCTCCCAGACCGAATCGGCCATCCGGGAGGGATTCCGCACGCTCAGAGCGGGAACCGATTACGACAACCTTTTTCGGGCCGCAGAATGCCGATCGGAGGCTGACTGGATCATCGGCCTGAACATCTCCCGTGCGCTGAGCTGCAGGTACGACGCCCGCCTGTCCGCCGGCAGGGTGCAGACGCCGACCCTGGCGCTGATCGTGGCCCGGGAGGAGGAGATCAACAACTTCACCCCGGAAAGCTACTGGCAGGTGCACGCGGATTTCGGCTCCTATACCGGCCTGTGGCGCAGCTCCGGCGGAGTCACCCGCATAAAGGAGGAGAAGCGAGCCCGGGAGATCGCCGCCAGGGTCCAGGGGCAGGAGGGGCGGATCATCAAGGTCGAGGCCAGGGACAAGAGCGAGCCTCCGCCGCTGGCCTACGATCTGACCGCCCTGCAGCGGGAGGCCAACAGCCGCCTGGGCTTCAGCGCGCAGAAGACGCTGAGCACGCTGCAGGGATTGTACGAGAGGCACAAGCTGGTGACCTATCCCAGGACCGATTCCCGCTACATCAGCCGGGACATAGTGCCGACCCTGAAAGACCGGCTGAAGGCCGTGCTCGGCTCCCGCTACCGCACCGCGGTCAAGCAGCTGCTGTCAGGGGAGATCAGGACGGGAAGCCGCTTCGTCAACGACGGCAGGGTCACCGATCATCACGCCCTGCTGCCCACCGAGCAGCGCGCCGATCCGCAGCGGCTGGCCCCGGATGAGCGCGCCCTCTGGGAGATGGTCGTGGCCCGTTTTCTGGCCGTTCTGTCCCCCGACTACCGCTACAAGAGCATCGCCCTGATCACGGAGGTGGAGGGGGAGCGATTCTTCTCCCGGGGCGTCCAGGTGATCGACGCCGGCTGGAGGGCGATCGAGCAGGGCGTATCGGAGGAGCAGGAGGGGGAGGAAGAGGAGGAGCCGGAGCAGGATCTCTCCTCCCGCCGCCAGGGGGAGACGGTGCGGGTGGCCTCCGCCCAGGCCAGGCAGGGGTTCACCAGGCCGCCGCCCCGCTACAGCGAAGCCACCCTGCTCGATGCCATGGAGCACGCGGGGCGCTTCATAGAGGACAAGGAGCTGCGCGCCTCCATCGCCCAGGGGGGAATCGGAACGCCGGCGACCCGGGCGGAGATCATCGAAAAGCTCCTCTCTCACTACTACATCGAGCGCCGGGGCCGGACCCTGCTGCCCACGCCCCGGGGACTGGAGCTCCTGGAGCTGGTGCCGGGGAACCTGCGTTCGCCGGAGCTGACCGCCCGCTGGGAGCAGCGGCTGGCCCGCATCGCCCGGGGCGAGGAGGCAGCCGCCGAGTTCAACCGGGACATTCGCAGGAACGCCACGGAGCTCGTTGAGATGGTGAAAACCAGCACCGCCACCTACCAGCCCCGCAACCTGAGCAATGAGCCCTGCCCGGTCTGCGGCAAGATGATGATGCCGGTTGCCGACAAGAAGGGCCGGAGGATCCTGGTCTGCCAGTCCCTCTCCTGCGGATACGAGCAGACCGAGGGTCAGGGAGATTCCCTCTCCCGCCGCCCGTCGCACAAGCAGAAGGCCATGAACCGCCGGCTGATCCAGCAGTTCAGCGACAAGTCCAAGGAGACCACGACCTTCGCCGATCTGATCAGGGCGGCTTCGGAGCGAAAAGAGGGCAGGCAGTGAAAATTGCATTCTATGTTAGAAAATAGTTGGAGGAAGAAATGGCATCAGAACAGCTGAAGATCAATCCACCGGAAAACCGTCTGAGAGGCGGCGTGCCCAAGGTCGGTATCCGGCCGACCATCGACGGCCGGCTCGGCGGGGTGCGGGAGAGCCTGGAGGATCAGACAATGGCCATGGCAAAGACAGCGGCCAGGATCATTTCCGAGAACCTGAGACAGCCCAGCGGTCTGCCGGTGGAGTGCGTGATCGCGGACCGCTGCATCGGCGGGGTGGCGGAGGCGGCCATGGCAGCCGAGAAGTTCTCCCGGGCAGGGGTGGGGGTATCCCTGACCGTGACCCCGTGCTGGTGCTACGGCTCGGAGACCATGGACATGGATCCCCTGATTCCCAAAGCGATCTGGGGGTTCAACGGCACGGAGAGACCCGGCGCGGTCTACCTGGCGGCGGTTCTGGCCGCCCACAGCCAGAAGGGACTGCCCGCCTTCGGCATCTACGGCAGGCACGTGCAGGATGCCGGGGACGATTCGGTGCCACAGGATGTGCAGGAGAAGATCCTGCGCTTCGCGCGCTGCGGCCTGGCGGCGGCCACCATGCGGGGGGCCAGCTATCTGTCCATGGGTTCGGTTTCCATGGGAATCGGCGGGTCGATCGTGCAGGAGGAGTTCTTTCAGAGCTACCTCGGCATGCGCAACGAATACGTGGACATGAGCGAATTCGTCCGCCGCTTCGAGGAGGAGATCTACGACCCCGAGGAGTACAGGCACGCCCTGGCCTGGGTGAAGAAGCACTGCAGAGAGGGGGCGGACGACAATCCTCCGGAGAAGCAGAGATCCCGCAAGCAGAAGGACGAGGACTGGGCCCGGGTCGTGCAGATGACCCTGATCGCCCGGGACCTGATGGTGGGCAATCCCCGTCTGGAGGAGCTGGGCTTCGGAGAGGAGGCCCTGGGACACAACGCCCTGGCCGCCGGATTCCAGGGCCAGCGCCAGTGGACCGATCACTTTCCCAACGGGGACTTCATGGAGGCGATCCTCAACTCCTCGTTCGACTGGAACGGCATCCGATCACCGTACATCCTGGCAACGGAGAACGACAGCCTCAACGGCGCATCGATGCTCCTGGGGTATCTGCTGACCGGCACGGCCCAGATCTTCGCCGATGTCCGCACCTTCTGGAGCGCCGAGGCGATCAAACGGGTCACCGGCGTGGAGCCGAAAGGACTGGCCGAAAACGGCATCATCCATCTGATCAACTCCGGGCCGGCGGCCCTGGACGGAACGGGTCGGATGAGCCGGGACGGCAAACCGGCCATCAAACCCTTCTGGGAGGTCACACCGGAGGAGGCAATGAAGTGCCTGGAGGTCACCGAGTGGTGTCCCGCCGATCTGGGCTATTTCCGCGGAGGCGGCTACTCCACCGACTTCCTGACCACGGGGGGAATGCCGGTAACCATGTCCCGGTTGAACATCATCCGCGGGCTGGGGCCGGTTTTGCAGATCGCCGAGGGTCACACCGCGGAGCTGCCGGGCAAGGTGCACGATGCCCTGGACGCACGCACCAATCCCACCTGGCCTACGACCTGGTTCGTACCCAGGCTGACCGGGAAGGGACCGTTCAGCGACGTGTACTCGGTGATGGCCAACTGGGGGGCGAACCACGGTGCCATCAGCTACGGGCATATCGGGGCGGATCTGATCACCCTGGCGTCGATGCTGCGCATCCCCGTCTGCATGCACAATGTGGAGTCGATCTACAGGCCCAGCGCCTGGGGGGCTTTCGGAATGGACCCCGAGGGAGCGGATTACCGGGCCTGCCGGAACTTCGGGTCCCTGTACGGGTAAGGAGGACAGGCCATGTTGAAAGGCATTTCGCCGCTGCTGTCTCCGGAGCTGTTGAAGGTGCTTATGGAGATGGGTCATGGAGACGAGCTGGTCATAGGGGACGGAAACTTCCCGGCCGCCGGCATGGCCCGGCGCCTGCTGCGGGCCGACGGGCACGGGGTGCCCGAGCTGCTCGAAGCGATAATGAAGCTGTTTCCCCTGGACAGCTTCGTCGAGCGTCCCGCCGCACTCATGGCGGTGGTTGCCGGAGATCCGACCGAGCCGGTGATCTGGCAGCGGTTCCGGGAGATCATCCGGAATGAGGAGCCGGAGTTCGGAGATTTCGAGCTCGTCGAGCGGTTCGCGTTCTACGACAGGGCCAGGCAGGCCTACGCGATCCTGGCCACCGGGGAGTCGGCGCTGTACGCCAACATCATTCTCAAGAAGGGCGTGGTCGTGGAGTAATCCGGCCATGATTCCTCCGCTGCGAACGGCGGCACGCCGCAGCCGTGCCCTGCTCTCGAGCATCCTGGCCGCCCTCCTCCTCCTGGGCGCGCTGGCCGGCTGCGCCAGCACTGCGGAAAAAGTAGCTTCGGAACCGGAGCTGTTTCGCAGACCGGAGCGCAAGCGGTGGCTGCCTCCCGACATGGCGGCTGGCAGGGTGCGGGCGGTCATGGAAGAGATGAGCCTGGAACAGAAGATCGGCCAGCGCTTCATCTGCTGGATCGAGGGGAAGACGGCGGGCGATCAGGTCCGGGAGCTGGTCCGCCAGGGAGCGGCCGGGGTCATCCTCTACCCGTGGAACATAGAGAGTCCCGAACAGGTCAGGGAGCTGACCGCTTCGATCCAGCGGGCGGCGGCCTCGGCCGAACCGCCCATCGGGTTTTTCATCTCCGTGGACCAGGAGGGGGGGCGGGTGGCCGCCTTCCGCTTCCGTGAGGCTACCGGGCTGACGCCGGCATACTACTGGGGCCGGTACCAGGATCCCCGCTTCGTGACCGCCGTGGCCTTCATCGCGGGCCTGGAGATCCGGGAGCTGGGCTGCAACATGAACTTCGCACCGGTGTTGGACCTGTACGGCTGCGTCGACTCGACGGTCATCGGCGACCGCTCGATGGGAGCGGATCCCGAGGAGGTGGGCAGGCTCGGAACGGCCTACCTGCAGGGCGCGCGGCAGGCCCAGATCATCCCGGTGATCAAGCATTTTCCGGGACATGGAAGCTCGACTGTGGATTCCCACGGACGCCTGCCTGTCGTGGACATCGACGAGCAGCAGCTGCTCGAACGGGACTTCCTGCCCTTCCTCACGGCCATCCGGGCCGGCGCCGAAGCGCTGATGACGGCCCACGTGCTGTTCCCGCGGATCGATCCGGAGTACCCTGCCACTCTTTCCAGCCGGATTCTCCGGGATCTGCTAAGGGACCGCTTCAGTTTCGACGGGGTGATCGTCTCGGACGGCATGGCCATGGGCGCCCTGGCCGAGAATTTCACGGTCTCCGACAGCCTCGAGCTGATGATAGAGGCGGGAGTGGACCTGATCCTGGTCCACAGCCGCTACGACCTGGTGGACCTGAAGCTGGAGATGCTCCGGCTGCTCCACCAGGGACGGATCAGCGAGGCCCGGATCGACGAGGGGGTCGAACGCATCCTGAAGCTCAAGCTCCGCTACGGACTGCTTGCTGATTGAAACGCAGCGGCCGG
>JAFGQJ010000092.1 GCA_016935715.1 Spirochaetales bacterium | reverse complement strand
GCCGAAACCCGCCTCGGAGGTGAGGTAGTCGACGAAGAAGGTCGCATAGATCACGTAGGAGAATCCGAACATCACGTAGATACCGGCAAGGTGCCAGATCGGTCCCGATTTGAACAGCAGACTCCACATCAATCTCTGCCTGCCGGCGGCGGGATCTACCCGGGTGCTGCCCGGGACCGGTTTCTGCCCCAAGCTGTTTTCCCCGCGGTTCGGTTCCTCGTCGCTGCGTTCGTCGCTTCCGGCCGCATCGCTCACGGCGCTGCCTGCGGGCTTCAGACCCTTATCGGCCGGCGAGTTCCGCAGGAAGATCAAACCGGCCACGGCGACCAGAAATGAGAAGGCGGCGAACAGAAACCAGGCCTGTCGCCACCCTTCGGCACCGAAGGTGCGAAGCAGCGCGGGCACCAGCAGGCCGCTGACGACCAGACCCAGGCTGGCCCCGCTGACGGCGATCCCCGTGGCAAGCCCCCGCCTTCTCGGTGAGAACCAGACGGCTACCAGGGCCATGACCGGAATGTTGGCTCCAGCGCTGCCGATTCCGGCCAGCGTGCGGGAAACCAGGGCGACCGGATAGCTGTCGGCCAGCCCGGACAGCAGCATGGAGGCGCTGACCACGAGCATGAAGAAGGAGACGACCGCCCGCGCACCCAGGCGGGCGGCAAGAAGGCCGCTGATCACCGAAAAGAACAGATACCCGATCATGTTCCCCGTGGCCAGATCCGCCGCCTTCACCGCATCCAGCCCCAGGGTCTGCTTCATGCCGGGCAGGACCACGGTGTAGCCGAAACGGCCGAAACCCAGGGCGCCTACCGTAACCGCCACGCTCAGACCGACCACGATCCACGCATAGTGCGGCTTCACTGCCGCTGCTTTCCGACTCAAGTACACCTCCCCCTCGACACTCCGGACCTTCCTCCCCTCTCCTGCTGCATCTCCCCATAGGGATGGCACACGCGGAGGAACACCGGGTGAGAAAGGATACCAAAATAGCACGGATCGGTCTGTGCTCATAGGTCTCTTTCTCCCTGCGGGTGCGGATCAAGGAGCGGGAGCGTTCCGCTGAAATCCACATCTGCGTTTTTTCTTTGGATTGTCCGCCGGAAATTAGTATTTTCTATACGAGAGAGAGGTGCCGTTGGAGACGGACCTCGAAAATCCGGCCGCCTCGCAGGAGGGGCCGACAATACGCTTTTTGGAGGTATTGCGATGACCGAAAAGACATTCACCTTCGATCTGGGCAAGATCATGGACGAAGCCTTCCGCGTGGCCGAGAGTTTCGGCGAGGCCTTCGGAGAGAAAGTGGCCGAGGGCTTTCCGTCTGCCGAAGAGATGCGGGAGCATTTCCGCGACAAATTCAAGTGGCACAGCTACGGCGATTTCTATCCTTATTATTCCTATCCGCCGATGAACATCTTTCTGAACAGGGACAAGAGCCTGGTCTTCGAGATCGCCCTCGCCGGTTTCGAGGAGAAGGACATCGACCTGCAGTTCAAGGGAGACTACCTCCACTTTTCGGCCAAAGCACCGGCAGCGGCCGAAGAGCAGGAGGGGATCCAGTACTTCAAGCGCCGGCTCAAGCTCAAGAGCATCGACGAGCAGCGCTACTACGTGCCGGAGGACAAGTTCGACCGCGGCAGGGTGGAGGCTCGTTTCAACGACGGGCTGCTGCGGGTGGTGATTCCCTCTCGGGAAGAGGAGAAGGACAGGCAGGGCATCAAGGTCCGGATCGTAACCGAGGAGTCGAAACCGGGCAAACCCGGCGGTTCACCCTCCGCCGGTGCGGAGGCGGGTAAAACGAGCGCGGCTGGCGGTTCTGCGAAAACCGGTCGGCCCGGGGGCAAGCCATCCGCTCCCGGGTCTTCCTCGAAGAGCCAGGAATCGAAGTAGAGCAGAGCTAGGGGGACGACGTGAACAGAAAATCGATTCCGGCGGCGGCTATCCTGCTCTGCCTGCTATTGCCGGCGGCCGCGCTGTCGGCCCAGGCCAGGGAGGTCGGGCGCGTCGCGGATGCCAGACTGGCGTTCCAGGATATCATGGCGATTCCGGAAAAAACGGTTCCCGAATATCTGCTGCAGGATGCGGCGGGGATAGCCATCATTCCCGGTGTCGTGAAGGTGGGATTCATCCTTGGGGGGGAATACGGCAAGGGCGTGCTGCTGATCCGGGATGGGAAGGGAGAGTGGGGCAACCCGGTGTTCATCACCATCTCCGGCGGCAGCATCGGCTGGCAGATCGGCGCCCAGTCCGCGGATTTCGTGCTGGTATTCAAGACCGAAAGAAGCGTCGAGGGCGTGCTGAGCGGCAATTTCACCCTGGGCGTGGACGTGGCGGCGGCCGCGGGTCCGCTCGGGCGGCGCGCCCGGGCCAGCACCGACATGGAGCTGAAAGCGGAGATCTACTCCTATTCCCGCAGCCGCGGATTCTTCGCAGGCCTCAGTCTGGACGGGGCCCTGATCCAGATCGACGACGAGGCGAACGCAGCGTTCTACGGCGTACAGTACATCAGCCCGCAGGACATACAGACCCGCGAAGATCTGAAGCTGCCGACCGAAGCCAGACAGCTCAAGCAGACCGTCAGAGACGGCACCCGATCTGCTGACCGCTAACCGCCGGGGGATCGGATCGCTCCTGGATCATTCCGGGATCGCTCCGTGCTGTCGCGAAGGCATCCCGGCCTTCGGAAACATACACGGCTCGTCGGCAGCACACACGGCCGTCTTGCGCAAGAACCACGCAAAGAAATGACTTCGATCCGCACCAGTTCTGATCGTTCCTATCGCTGTCGACGATCGTTTGACAATTCCCTGTGGCAGGAGGACTTCGGTCAGACCTTCCAGGATATTTCGAGCAGGGAATCGAGACCGCTGGAACGTAGAACCTCACCTCCGGGAACACCCTGATCAGTCCATCCCATGACCCGATAGTAGGCTGTTACGGCCGCAGCGGCGTGGTCCGCCCTCAGCCCCCTGTTTGGGCCCGAGGGAACAGGGGTCTCGACGAACCGCTCGGGAAGCTGGTCGTCCGCCGGAGTCAGGCCGAAGGATATGTTCAGCAGCCTCTCCAGGTGGAGGACCCGCTCCCCCGCCTCCAGAAGGTCGGCGCCCCGTACCTCCATGCCCGCTACTGCCCGCACCAGATCCGCTTCCTTTTCCAGGTCGAAATCCCCTATCAGGCTCAAAGAGGGAATTTTGCACAGCCCCAGGCAGTCCAGGGCCGCGCAGACGGCGGTGGATCTTTTTACCAGATCTTCCTTACCGCGATAGGTCTTGCGGTCCACCGATTCGGCCGAACCGAATTGCTCCAGGCCCCTCTCAGGCGTCCAGCGCTGTTCCGGGATCGCGTAGACATTGTTGAAGTCCGCCCCCCGGGAACAAACGGCGTAACCCAGCCCCGCCCCCTTCACGCTCCGCGGATCGGTGGTGGAGATCTCTATCCCCTTGACATGATAGGCGAAGTCTTCCGAACCCCTGCCGAAGAGTTCGGCGGCCCGCTTCACCCCCATACCGAGGACACTGCCAAAACCCGTCCTGGAGGCTATCTGGCGGATCATCTCTTCCATGGCGGGCGCATTGCCCCAGGTCAGGCTAATTCCCCCTGAATCCTCGCCGGTGACAATGCCCCTCTGGTACAGGTCCATGCCGAAGGCGAGGACGCCTCCCGTGGACACCGTATCGATCCCCAAGCTGTTGCAGAGATCCGAAAGGCGCATGACCTGCTCGGCGTCGAAAAGTCCGCACTTGAATCCCAGTGAGGACACGGTCTCCCACTCCGGCCGTGCCCCCCGGTACCCCCGGTACTTCCCGCCGCCGATCTCTATATCAGCCTTGCAGCGAACCGGGCACCCGTAACACCCCCGCAGGCGGGTAACATATTCCGAGAACTTCTCGCCGCTGATACGTACTGCCCGGGCATCCTGCTGATCGTTGAAATTCCTGATTCCCAGGACCCCGGCCTCGTTGCTGCTTTCAGCGCATTCCGGAACCCCCAGCGAGGCAAACCTCCCGTAGCGGGTGGATGCCTTGACGTGCCCCACGTATTCCTTCACCGCGGCGACTGCGGCGGCATCCCTGTTCCTGCCGCCTCTGCCTCTTCGTACAATCAGGGCCTTCAGGTTCATTGCGCCCATTAATGCCCCCATGCCCGATCTGGCCGCCGTGTTGTGTGGGCCATGCCGTATGACCGAGAAGGGAACAAGGCTCTCCCCGGCCGGACCGATAACGAGACAGTCGATGTCTTCCCCGAAATCCTTCCGTATACGCTCCTCGGCTTCACCGGTTGTAAGCCCGCGGTATGGTTCTCCGTCCAGCAGCACCGCGCCGCCCTCCCTGAAATACACAAGGGACAGCCGGGGCGCGACGCCTTTGATAACCGCACCTTGCAGCCCCGACCTCTGCAGATCGTCGCCGAAGGTGCCGCCTACATTGGCATACCCCAGAAAACCGGTCTGAGGAGATTTGCCCCCGATGTGCAGGCGGGTGGATCCCGGTGCGATTGAACCCGTCAAAAACCCGTTGGACAAAACGAGGACGTTTCCGAGACTCCGGGGATCGGTGCATCCCCTCATTTCCCGGTACAGGATCCAGTCGGCCAAACCGCGGCCGCCGAGAAGCTTCGATATTCCTTCCGGATGAACGGCGAATAGCGAAACATCCGGCACGGACAGATCGATCTCAACTATATTCCGCGACATGGATCATTCTTCACTACAGGAAATCCCGTGTGCCCCCATAAGGATGTTTTTCTTCCCCGGGAACTTCAGCTGCCACAGCACGATCAGGCCAAGGATGAGCGCCCCTATCCCGTTCCAGAGAGACCCCGAAACGAAGAGGAAGCCGGTGGCGACGACCAGCAGGATACGCTCCGGCAGGCTCGTTTTCCTGACAAGGTAATTTTCCCACACTCCCACGAAGGCCAGAAGCCCCAGCAGAACGGAAGCTCCCGTCTCCAGGATCATCAGGAAACTGTCCTGAAGAAGTATGCCCGGACGAAAGTAGAACATGAAGGGCAGGATATAGAGCCCCTTGGCGTACTTGAAGGCGGTAAACATGGTTTTCACGGCATCCGCCCGGGCAATACCCGCCCCTACTATGGATGCGAGTCCCACCGGGGGGGTTATTTCCGAGTCGATGCTGAACCAGATCATGATAAAATGGGCGGTCAAGAGGGGGAAGCCCATGGTCAACAGGGCGGGTCCGACGGCTACGGCTGTTACGATATAGGCGGCGCTGCTGGCAAGCCCCATCCCCAGAATTAGGGAGATCAGCCCCACCAGTACGATGGCCAGGAAGAAACTGCCCCGGGAAAGAGTGGTGAACAGCCAGCTGAACTTTAGCCCCACTCCGGTCAGGCCCACCATCGACAGGATGATCCCGATGCAAGCCACCAGGCTCCCGATGCCCAGGCAGTACTTTCCCCCCAGGACAAGGGCATCGTAATACATCTTGTAGTCAAACTTCCGGTGCTTTATCACGTTGATAATCACCAGGGTCACGATGCCCCCAAGGGCCGAAAGATTCGGCGGATACCCGAAGGCCATTATCACCACGACGATGGCGATGACGAAGAAAAAATGCCAGCCCGTTTTGAGAATGCTGAGGGCCGGTTCCACCTTTACCGTATCCTTCACCCGGATGTTTTTCTTCTTCGCTTCGATGTGGACGAAGGCCATCAGGGTGATGTAATAGAGCATAATCGGCAGAACGGCCACACCAACGATCTTCAGATAGGGAATCTGGGTGAACTCGGCCATGATGAAGGCCACGGCCCCCATGATGGGCGGCATGATCTGACCACCGGTGGATGCGGCGGCCTCGATGGCTCCCGCAACATGGGGCTTGTATCCGATTTTTTTCATCATCGGAATGGTAAAAACCCCGGTGGAGGAAACGTTGGCGATGGCACTTCCGGAGATGGAACCGAGAAACGCGCTGCCCACCACGGCGGCCTTGGCTGGACCTCCGACGGAGTTCCGGGTAAGGGCGAAGGCCAGCCGTATGAAGAACTCCCCGCCTCCGGTCCTTTCCAGGAATGCCCCCATGATGATGAAGGGGGCCACATAGATGATCATCATCCGGGAGGATATCCCGTAGAAGCCTTCCAGGCCCGCGTAGATGTGACCGACGATGGAGGTGAGGGAAAATCCGCGGTGCCCGAAATGTCCCGGAATAAATTTCCCGTACAGGGCGTAGACGATCAGCAGGAGCGAAACGATGGTCAGGGACCAACCGATCACACGCCTGCCGATATCCAGGCCCAGGATCACCATGATCACTCCGAAGACGATATCCGGCGTGGTGAGCATACCCAGCCGCATGAACCGGCTGTTGTAGTCGTACATCACGTAGATCGATCCTGCTATGGACAGGATGATGACGATAATGTCCGGCACCGAGAGCCTGGTCAAATTACCCTTTTTTCGGAAAGGGTAGACGACGGCGGTCATGACAAACATGAGCATCAGATACGTGGCGTACTTGATGACCACGTCGAAGCCCATGTTGACGGTGCTGTAGATGATGAATAGGGAGATGAGGGCCAGGGCGCCCCGTACTATATAGTGAGAAACACCCGTGAAGGTCCTCTGAACCTCCCGGGTCAGTTCCTGGCTGGCCGCCAGGGCTTCTTCCTCGCGAATCAGTTCCATATTTTTGTTGTTTTCCTGGGGGAAGAAGGTGGCCGGCGGTTTCACAATCCGGTTTTATCCTCAAGGAAACCGCCGGTTCATTTTTCTGCTATTTCAACGCTCCCACTTCGCGGTAGAACCTTTCAGCTCCGGGATGGAGAGGTATGGGCTGGAAAGCAGCCGCTCCCTCCAGGTTGATGCCGGCTCCGGCGGGATGCACCTGGGCAAGATACTCGAGACCGGCCGGGCTGTACACCGCCTTGGTCGCTTCGTAGACGACATCTTCAGGAACATCTTTGTTGCAGCCCCACATGGCCGCCAGGCCGACTGTGTCGACCCTGCCTACTCCGGGATACGCTCCGTCGGGAATGGTCACCGGCAGGTACTTCGGCATGGCCTGGACCAGCTTCTCCCGATACCCGGGGGCGAACTTGACGATTCTGACATCGTGGGTCAGAGCGAGCTCGCTTATGGTGGGGGTCGGAAGAGTGGAAATTTCCATAACCGCGTCGACCTGTCCGAGCTTCAGGGCTTCCATGGCTTCCCGGGCCGGCAGATAGACACTTTTTTTGAAATCCTTGTCCGGGTCGATACCATGGGCCCGGACGATGTCGAAGAACGTCTCATGCATGGACCCGCCGGGAGAACCGACACACACCGTCTTGCCCTTTAGGTCCTGGAAGGTCGTTATTCCGGTGCCGGCCAGAGTGAACGTCTCCACATACTGCATGTAGAGAATGCCCACGCCCCGCATGTTGTCGAACTTCTGCTCGTAGGGCGGCAGCCCTTCGAAGGCCAACGGCGGATTGCTGCTGTTGAGCATCCCGAAATCCGCTTCGCCGGAGTGAAGCCGGTTGATGTTCTCGTTTACGCCGCCGGAGGTAACGGCGGTAAGGAAAACACCGTCCACCTGCTTTGTAACGTAATCCGCTATGCCTCCTCCGATCGCGTAGAACCCGCCGCCCATCGACCCAGTGGTGAAACTCACCTGGACCGGCGTCCTTTTGGCGGGTTCCTCCGCCGCCCCTTCCTGTTCGCCCCCCGCCCAAACGGTCAGGCATGCCAGCGCCAGGAGAGCCATGACAACAAACAGAACCTTTTTCATACACCACCTCTATAAAGATTTTTTCATATTATACATTATTGAGAATATACTCACAACAAGAATATTCATTGATATGGAATAATGGTCCACTTTGCGGAACACGGCTCGCCTCCTTCAATAGACAGTCTTCTACTTCACAACCACAGTGCTCGAGGCTGAACCTGTTCGGTTTCAGGCAGATCAATCCCCGGCGTTTTCCGCACGTACGAACAGCACGGTGGAGCGCCAATCCGGCTGCCGGCCGAGGCCAGACAGCTCAAGCAGACCGTCAGAGACGGCACCCGATCTGCTGACCGCTAACCGCCGGTGGATCGGATCGCTCCGGGATCGCTCCTGGATCACTCCGTGCTGTCGCGCAGGCATCCCGGACTTCGGAAACATAGGTCCGGGCACCTCGAGGCTTTGGGAATCCCGGAATAGGATAGGCAGGACGCTAGATAGCTTTTTCTAATGATTCTACCACGAACTGGTTAAGGCTTTGGCCCTTCTCCATAGCCTTGATATAGGCACGATGATGGAGCTCTGAGGGCAGTCTGACTATAAACTTTCCTGAGAAGGGCTTCTCAGGCTTCTCGTTCCTTTCGGCGCAAAACTCCAGATAGTCATCAATCGAATCCCGGAATGCCTTTCTTACCTCCTCAACAGTCTTTCCCTGGAAAGTGACTACATCCCTGGTATCTAAGATTTCACCATGGAGTAATTCAGCCTCATCGTCGAATTCGACGTAACCCGTGTATCCTTTATACCTCAACATCTTTCACCCCTGCAACGATTAGGAATCTTCGTATTGATTTCACAGATCCTTTATCCATCACTTTTCGTGGATGTGGTCTGTGAAACACTGCGCGGACATCCTTTAGTGCGATACGGATACGAGATCCTCTGCCCTCGGTAATCTCGGCACCTTCAGCGTACAGAAGGCTCTCAATATCAGCCCATGAGATGTCCGATCGGACCGGATCTTCGAATATCGCCGCTAATGTGCTTTTGTTTTTCCTATTCACGGCGTGTTATGATACTAACATATAGTATCGCTTCAATCTTGTCAATAGTTTGGATTTCCTATTCTTTTTCGCAACCGCACACCCCGTGGGGCACATGCCAGCATCCTGTTATCGAAAACGAAGCGGTACATTCGTGGATGCTTGCCAAAGGTGTTCCTAAAGTGTTACACTTACAAATAGAGGTGCACAATGCCAACAAAAAATCCACGTATCAACGTAGCTTTGGAGAAACCAGTCTATTCCCTAATCGAGAAACTTGCCGAGCAACGAGGATTGTCATTATCAATGGTTACGCGCGATCTGATCCGCGAGGCTTTGGAAATCCATGAGGACGCTGTTTTGGCCACGATTGCCGAGGAGAGGGAATCAACAGTAGTGGATCGGGAGACTCTGTCCCACGATGAGGTTTGGGGGTAGGAGTGCCCTACTGGTTACGCTACCATCCGGCCGTCAGAGACGAGGACCTGCCAAAAATTAACAAGAACATCCAGAAACGAATCAAGATAGCAATAGAGAAAAGACTGCTTGTTGCACCTGATAGGTATTCAGAACCTTTAAGAAGAACACTGAGAGGTTACCGTAAGCTACGGGTCGGGGATTACCGAATTGTCTTGAAACTACGAGACAACGAAATTCTCATTCTGGCAATTTGTCACCGCAAGGATGTCTACGAGCAGATGGAACGGCGTATCCAATAATCGTTTTCGCAAAAATACCCCGCCCTTAGTCTCCCCCCTCCCCCAGACTCCCACCCCCCTCATCACTGCTACTTTTTTTCCTCCTCCCATATATCTTAAAATGCAACGTTAGGCAGGTACGAGGGTTTTTATTTTCTTCCAATCTCCAGACTTTCGTGATGCAATCCAAAGGTCAAAAGCGGTTTGGAGATTCAACCACAGTTCCGCGGATGTGTTGAATGCTTTCGAAAGCCTAAGAGCCATATCGGGTGTGATAGTCCCTGTAATCGACTACGTAGGCGTTGCCTGCATTCAAGGAGTCAACGCAACGCCGAGGGTATATTCCAGAGGCATGAGGTAGCCAAAGCGCTTTCTCGGTCGTGTGTTCAACCGTTGTTCGAGCATAGCGACTTCTGACTCGCGGATCAATGAGGAGTCGGTCTTTTTAGGCCAGACTCTGCGGGTCAATCCAATCGCATTTTAGATCTTTCCGTTCTTCCGGGATCTGTAGGCACGGCGGCAAGGTGGCCCGCCCGCCGGGAGGCTTCCGACACAGCCAAGGCATTTCGCCAGTGCTTCGAGCGCGAACTGGCCCGCGGCACGGAGCTTACCGAGGCCCGCCCCTGGCCGAGTACAAGGCCGAAATCGATAAGCACTACCCATTCTCCCCGAGCTGATCACCAACCTCACCTGGAAAACCTACACCATTCCTGACTTCCAGCGCGGGTGGGAATTCGAAAACCGGCAGCACTCATTTGACAAGCATCCATCAGGCAACCCTTCGAGGCGGCGAAACGGCGTAGGTCTGGGGTTTTGGGCGGTAGTGGGCCTCCAGATCTCCGTTGATTCTCGCCGCTTCGGTGGCGCGTTTGCGCCGGGAAAGGGATTCAGGGGAGATCTGGCCGTCGTGGCCCACGGCGAGAAGGCCGCAATCGCAGGCTACCCTGCGCAGCGTTGACGCGGAAACGCGCGTCCCGTCCTCCAGGGTGGCCGTCCAGGCCCCGTCCGCGTTCAGCATCACCAAAGTAGGACCCCTTCCCTCCAGCGCACCCGAGGCGCCCTTCGACTGCTGGCCCTCACGGTACGGGGCTTGTGGCAGAAGCAACCCAAGGACACCTAGCTCATCCAGCCTCATCGCCTGGACCTGTCCCTGGAGGATGAGCTGGTGAAGCACAAGCGGTAATCGCCAAGAAGGGATCGAACGAAGTTCTCCAAGCGCCCGGCCCCCGCAGGAAGAAAGGCATTGTTGACCCCACGGCTACTGCCTTCGGTCGCTGGCTGGACGCGGCCCACACGGCCATGCTGGTCTACGAAGAGAACGGCAGCAAGGCCTTCGGGGCGTTCCTCAAACGGACGGGGCTCCTGTCGAACGGCACCTTCAAGCTGGTGCTGCAATCCATGATCAACGCCATCCTCCGCGCCCGTGGCAAGGCGGGTGAGCTTCTGCGGGTTGAGACCCGCGTCCTTGATGACCTGCTGCTGCCGGTGAGGAACAGGAGGAGTAGAGCGCAGGGCCGCGGAACTACCACGCGATGGACACGATGCGGGACATTTCAGGCCTCAAAATCCATGGCCGTGGTCTAAGTTTTTCATCCGAAAGCAGTTATTTATGCTATACTTCCCTTCACCGCGGACAAACGAGAAGACACATCCGTGGATGAAATTCTCCCTGGATCTCCGGTCGGCGCCGCCGGTCCTTTGGTTGGCGCTGGGGGAGATCCAATCCAAGTGCGAACACATCGCGGGTACGCCGCTCGACAAGGAAACCGGTGATCAACTGTACCTGCTGTACTTGATTCGAGGCGCCCAAACCACCACCGCAATCGAGGGCAATACCCTGACCGAAGACCAGGTTCGCCAGCAGGTCGAAGGCTCGCTCCAGCTCCCACCGTCGCCGCATATCAGGTGCAGGAAGTGTAGCACATTGTGAATGCCTGCAACGAGATCCTGAGGGACCTGGTTTCCGGTAAGTCCGCAGAGCTCAGCCCGGGTCTCATCAAGAACTTGAACCGTCAGGTCCTCGCCCAACTGCCGCTTGAGAAGCACGTCGTCCCTGGAGAGACACGAATCACCTCGGTGGGCGTCGGCAGGCATCGGGGAGCTCCGGCAGAAGACTGTGAGTACTTGCTCGAATGGATGTGCTCCTTCGTGAACACGGAGCGGCAGGGCAACCCCCAGCTGGACCGTCTGCCGCTCTCGGTGCTGCTGTCGGTTACCGCCCACCTCTACTCGGCGCGGATTCACCCGTTTGGCGACGGCAACGGACGAACCGCCCGTCTGGTCGAGTTCCTGTTGCTGCTGGATGGAGGGACCCCCGCACCGGCGACGCACCTGCTGAGCAATCACTACAACTTGACCCCAACCGAGTACTACCGCCAACTCAATCAGGCGAGCAGCCCGGGAGGCGACCTCATCCCCTCCCTGCTCTACGCCCTTCAAGGGTTCGTGGACGGCTTGAAGCGGCAGCTGGCCGAAGTGCGCCGCTACCAACACCTGGTGATCTGGCGGGACTACGTGAACCGAAGGCTGCACGCACAGGGCCGCGCCGGTTCAGCCGAGGTCCGCGCTCGACAGCGGGAGGTGTTGATGGCCCTGTCCGAGCGCGATCAGCCGGTACCGATCTTCGAGGTCACTCGCCTCACACCTGCAAGTTGATAGGAGTTTCTATAATCCGAGTTGGGCCAGCGAGGCCCAGAATGTGGTGACCGTGGAGGCGATCCAGACACTCTCCCGCTCATCCTCGGCCGCGCAGAGCAAATTCCGT
>JAFGQJ010000413.1 GCA_016935715.1 Spirochaetales bacterium | reverse complement strand
GTGCTGGAAGCGCCGCTTGTGCCGCCTTCGCGTTTCACGGTGATCTGCGAGCCGATGATCAGCTTCAGATCCCGCTTCTTCGCCTCCAGATGGGCGCGGACCGCTCCGTACAGGCCGTCCCGGTCGGTCAGGGCAAGGGCGGGCAGCTCCAAGGCGGCGGCTGTTTCCACCAGCTCCTCCGGGCTGCTGGCGCCCTCCAGAAACGAGTAGTGGCTCTTGCACCACAAGGGAACATAGGCCGGCACGGCCGCACCCCCCATCACTCCACCACTCCGATCTGGCGCCAGCGGCCGCCCGGGCCTTCGGCGTACAGCCAGAGGATCTCCCCCTCCCTGGTCTCGGCGAAGTAGTAGTCCCTGGGCTGCTCTCCTCTCCACCAGCGCCCGGAGAGCGGATAGGGTCCCCACAGCCTCTCGAAGCGCCGCGGGGGGGCGGGGCCGGGATCCAGAAAGATCCGCCGCACCGCCCGCCGGGTGGGCGCCGACGGCTGGACCACCCCAGCCTGCCGGGTCGCCGCCGGCCACCGGCCGGCCCCCGCCGATGCTGGTCCCCGCCCGCCCTCCTCCTGCTCCAATTCCCGCGGCAGGCTGAGCAGATCCTCCCAGCTGTAGCTGAGCTCGGGGAAATGCTCGTCTTCCAGGCGGGCGTGCTGGATGCAACCGTTGCCGTGAATCCCCCGCAGGCGGGAGAAAACCTTGTCCACCTCCTGCAGGTTCTGCCGGCCCTGCTTCGAAGAGCCGCGGTCCAGCCCGGTGCCGAGTAACCCGGCGTCGAACAGCTCGCTCTGGATGGTTCTCTCCGAAACGGTGAAAGCGCTCAGGCGGATCGCCGCAACGGCCCCGGGCAGCCTCAGGTTCTCCAGACGCAGGGCTGCCAGATCCGCCAGGAGGCCCGGGTCCGAACAGGGGCTGGCGGGCAGGATCGGCTCCAGTGGGAGCTCCTCCGTCTCGAGACCCGGAAGATCGAGAACGAAACGGATCCGCAGCTCCCGGACGAGCCGGTGCCGCCCCCGCAGCTCCGCCGTCACGGCGTCGATCCCGCGCCTCAGGTAGACCAGCAGGCGCCGGCCGGACGGCTCGGCATCGGGAAGGGTCAGAACCAGCTGAGGCTCGCTCTGCGCTGCGGCAGGCTGCAGGGGGATTTCCCAGCCTCCCGAAGCGAAGCGATGCATCCACTCCGCCTGCGGGCCGAAGCGCCTGCCCACCGCCCCGGCCGGCAGCTCGACAAAGGCGCCCACCCTGCGGATCCCCAGCATCTCCAGGCGTTCCAGCACCTCGGGGGGGAGATTCAGGATCCGGATATCCGCGGCCAGGGCGCGCCTGCGCTCCGAGCGGGGATTGGGGAAGATCATCTGCTCCCCGGTTGATTTAGCCGCCGCATAGCAGCCGAAGCGGGTGTAGCCCGCTGCCATGGCCGCGCTGAATCCAATCTCAGCCAGACTGCTGCGGATGGTCCTGCCCCAGTGCGCCGGGTCGGGAAACAGGGAGGACATGCCGGCGCCGTCCAGCCAGAAGACGCCGGGCTCGCAGTCCCACGCCTCGACCCGGGGGCTGAGCTTCCCGAGCTCCCGGGCCAGGCAGTCCGTTCCCTCTCTGATCAGCGAATCCGCAACCGTATCGGCCCGCAGCTCATTGTTGAGGCTCAGGGCTCCCGCATAGCGCAGCCCCGCCGTGATGCCGTACTCCCGGGCCCGGGCATTGGCGGTGAGAATCATTCCGTAGGGGCTGTCCCTGGAAACCACCGCGGCGCATCCCCGGCGCCACTCGGGATGCTTGCGGAACAGCATCTGCAGGGGCAGATCCGCCACGTCAACACAGGCCAGGCGAACCATCCACGTATTCCACGTACTCCCAGACAGGGGCTCTGCGCTTGTCTTTTTCGACCTGCAGGGCGAGGCGGAAGCCGCCCCCCTTGCAGCGGCTGCGGCGGACCCGGGCATAGAGGGAGATCATGGAGCCGAGGGAGGGAGCGGCCTCCGGCTTCACGGTCAAAAATACGACGGCGCAGGCGTGGCGGCGGGCCGGCTGAGCCAGGCGGGCCTGAAACGACTGGGGCAGCCTGGAGTTGCGGTACAGGTCGATCACGATCAGCCCGAAGGCGCCGGTGCGCAGCAGCCAATCCGCCGCCTGAACCGCGCAGCGGGCATCCGGCATCCAGACGACGGGCAGGATCGACAGGTTCACCCCGTTGGCCGCCAGATCGGGGGGAAAAAACGTGTCCCTGGTGACCGAAATCCAGGCCGCGGGCACGGAATTACCCTGAGCCTCCAGCAGCAGCGAGCAGCTCAGGCTGAGACAGGCCGAGGGCCGGCAGGCACCGAGTTCGACCAGGCGTCCACTCAGGGCTGCAAGGGTGAAAGGTGATTTCCTGTCAGCGGAGTTTTGGGCAAAATCCGAATGATCCAGATCGGCGGCCCGGATCAATCCAGGGAAGATCGGGGAATCGGAGAGGTCTTTCTCGACTGTCTGAATTTCAGGGGCAACCATAGAATACTAAACAAATTTATAGTATTTTATGGTCCCCCTGTCAAGATGAAACGGATGGAATCGATGGAAT
>JAFGQJ010000412.1 GCA_016935715.1 Spirochaetales bacterium | reverse complement strand
CGGGCAATGAAGGGATGGCTTTGATCGATCGGATGGCGCTGAATCTCCCCCGGGAAATGGAGGGGATCGGCTCCGTAGCGCTCGGCATAGCTCTTAAGCTTGCACTCCTCCACGTCCTGGCAGCCGCATTCCATGCAGCGGGCTGCCTCCTTCAAAGCCTGCTTCTCACTGTAGCCCTTCTCTATCTCGTCGAAGTTGCTCTTTCTCCTGGCCGGAGCGACGACCTTCATCTTATTGCGAGGCACCCTGGGCTCATCCCTGTAATCGTCTGCGCCGAGCTCGCCGAAATCCTCCTTCCTGCTCAGGAACTCACGGGGGATGCGATACTCCTCCCCGCGAAGGTAGGCCGCGACGGCCCGGGCTGCATGTTTTCCGCCGGCGATCGCCCGGATGGCGATGTCCGGACCGGTCACCAGATCCCCGGCGGCAAACAGGCCCGGGATCGGGGTCCTGCCGGTTTCCGGGTCGCAGATCAGGTATCCCTTCGCATCAACGAGACCGTCCAACGACTCCAGGAAGCTGGTATCCGAATACTGGCCGATCGCCGTAATCAGGGTATCGACCTCTACCTCGAAATCACTTCCCTCTATGGGTATCGGGCGGCGGCGGCCGGAGGAATCCGGCTCCCCCAGCTCCATCTTGATCAACTTCAGGCTTTTCAGGCCCTTCCCCTTTTCCTGCACCATCATCGGGGCAACCAGGTAGTAGAACTGGACGCCTTCCTCGACGGCCTCCTGGACTTCCAGGGCGGAGGCCGGCATCTCCACGTCCGTCCGCCGGTAGAACAGGTTGACCTCCCCGGCCCCCAGGCGTACTGCGGTGCGGGCGGAATCGATGGCCGTGTTGCCTCCCCCGATCACCGCCACCTTCCTCCCGAGCCCGGGGCGCGCCCCCTGAGCGACTTCCCGCAGGAATTCGATCCCGGCTATCACGCCGGGCCGGTCCTCCCCCTTTACCCGCAGACCCCGGCTCTTCCAGGCCCCGTGGGCCAGAATCACCGCATCGCAGCGTTCCATCAGCTGCCGGAACTCGATATCCCGGCCGATGCGCACCCCGGTCTTCAACTGCACCCCCAGGCGGAGTATGGTGTCGATCTCGCGGTCCAGTGTGTCCTGGGGCAGGCGGTAGTCGGGGATGCCGTAGCGGAACATCCCTCCTGCCTTCTCCTCCGATTCATAGACTGTGACCTCCACTCCCTGCTGAACCAGGTAGTACGCCGCCGACAGGCCGGCGGGACCCGCACCCACGATCGCCACCTTCCTGCCCGTCTTGACCGCCAGAGGGGGGTCGTAGCCCTGCGGTGCCTCCAGATCCAGATCCGCCACGAAACGCTTGAGCCAGTCGATCGCCACCGGCTCGTCCACCAGATTGCGGCGGCAGGCTTCCTCGCAGGGACGCGGGCACACCCGGCCGATGGCCACGGGGAAGGGATTGTCCCTCTTGATCAGCGCAAGCGCCTCCCTGTAGCGGCCGTTGGCGATCAGCCCGATGTATCCCTGAACGTCGATGTTCGACGGGCAGGCCAGGCTGCAGGGAGGACGGCAGTCGCCGTAGTGGTTGGACAGCAGCAATTCCAGGGCCATGCGCCTGGTGGCATGGATATCCGCATCATCGGTGGTGATGCGCATGCCCTGGCGGACTTTCGTCGAACAGGCGGGCACGAATCCCTTGGCTCCCGGCACCCTCACCACGCAGATCCAGCAGGAGGCGTAGGGGACGAGCCGGGGATCATGGCAGAGCGTGGGTATATCGATGCCCTGCTGCTCCGCCACTTCCAGGATCGTTGCCTCCGGCGAAACGAGAAGCTTCCTGCCGTTCAATTCGATCTCCACCAGCCGTTTTTCCATCATGCTTCCGCCCCCGCATCAGAGGTCTGCGCAGCGGCCACACCCGTAGCGATCTCTATGGCGTCGAAGCGGCAGGCCTCGTAGCACAGACCGCACTTGATGCACAGGGCCTGGTCTATCTTGTGAACGGCCTTCCGCTCTCCGCTGGCCGCGTGGGTCGGACAGACCTTTGCGCACAGGGTACATCCCGTGCAGGCCTCCTCGATCACCCTGAAGGTGATCAGCTCCCGGCAGTGCCTGGCCGGACAGCGCCTGTTCTGAATGTGCTCGACATACTCGTCCCGGAAATACTTCAAGGTGGTCAGAACCGGATTTGGCGCGGTCTGGCCCAGGGCGCAGAGGGAAGACTGCTTGATCCTGAAGGCCAGCTCTTCCAGCTCATCGAGGTCGGACATGCGCCCCCGCCCTCCGGTGATCCGCTCCAGGATCTCCAGCATGCGCTTGGTGCCGATGCGGCAGAAGGTGCACTTGCCGCAGGATTCGCTCTGGGTAAAGCTCAGGAAGTAGCGGGCCACATCCACCATGCAGGTGGTCTCGTCCATGACCACCATCCCGCCGGAGCCCATGATCGCACCGGTGGCGGTAACCGAGTCGTAGTCCACCTGCACATCCAGCAGGCTCGCGGGGATGCACCCGCCGGACGGACCTCCAAGCTGCACCGCCTTGAAGCTCCTGTCCCCCTGGATTCCGCCGCCGATCTCGTAGATCACCTCGCGCAGGGTGATGCCCATGGGCACCTCGATCATGCCCCCGTGCTTGATCTTTCCGGCCAGGGCGAAGACCTTGGTTCCCTTGCTCTTTTCGGTTCCGACCGCAGCATAGGCATCGGCTCCCATGCGCAGGATCGGAGCGATGTTGCCCAGGGTTTCCACGTTGTTGATGTTCGTGGGTGCGCCCCAGAGACCCCTCTCGGCGGGAAACGGGGGCCTGATGCTGGGCATGCCCCGTTTTCCTTCGATCGAGGCCATCAGAGCCGTCTCCTCCCCGCACACGAAGGCACCGGCCCCTTCCTTGAGGTGGATTTCAAAGGAGAAATCGCCGCCCAGGATGTGGGATCCCAGCAGATTCCTTTCCTCGGCCTGGGATATGGCAATTTCCAAACGCTTGATCGCCAGGGGATACTCGGCGCGCACGTAGATATAGCCCTCGTCCGCTCCGATGGCGTACGCGCCGATTGCCATTCCCTCCAGCACCGCATGGGGGTCCCCCTCCAGGAGAGACCGGTCCATGAAGGCGCCCGGGTCGCCCTCGTCGGCGTTGCAGATCATGTATTTTTTCGCGCCGGCGTTGGCCCGGGCCAGGGACCACTTGAGACCGGTCGGGAAGCCGGCACCGCCCCGGCCCCGCAGGCCCGAAGCCTTGATCTCCCGGATGACCTTCTCCGGGCTCATCTCCGTGACCGCCCTGCGCAGCGCCTCGTAGCCCTCCGCAGCCAGGTAGTCTTCGATGGACTCCGGATTGATCACCCCGCAGTTGGCCAGAACGATCTTCTTCTGCCGGGCGAGGTAGGGGTAGTCGGGGGGAATCAGGTATTCGGCCACCGGGCTCCCGCCGACCAGATGTTCCTCGACTATCCTGTTGATTTTTTCCGGATCGAGCTCCCCGTACAGAAAACGTCCGCCCTGTTCCGGACGGACCTCGATCTGCGGCTCCCGGTGGCAGGCTCCGATGCAGCCGGTGATCGACAGGCGGACCGGCAGCCTGCGCCGGGCGAGCTCCTGCTCGAGCGTTTCGTAGATCTCTCTGGCCCCGGCGGCGATACCGCAGGATCCCAGCCCAACAAAGACTTCGGTCATCACTTCCCCGCTTTTCTCAGGATTTTCTTGAGCCGGTCTCCGGTCAACCGCCCGTGGACCTCCTGGTCCAGCATGACCACGGGAGCCAGTGAGCAGCAGCCCAGACAGGCGACCCTCTCCACGGAAAACTCGCCGTCTTCGGTGGTCTGCCCGGGTTCGATCCCCAGCTCGGTCTTGACAGCCAGGTCCAGCCCTTCAGCCCCGCTCACGTGGCAGGCGGTACCGTGGCAGACCTTGAGGGTGTGGCGGCCCGGAGGCTGGAAACGGAACTGGGCGTAGAAGGTAGCCACGCCGTAGATCTCAGCCGGGGATTTTCCCGTGACCTCGGCGATGGCTTCCATGTCCTCCCGGTCCAGGTATCCTCTGATCTCCTGCGTCTTCTGCAGCAGGGGGATCACGTTCCCCTTCTGGCTCTTCCAGTGCTCCAGCAGTTCCTCAAAGCCCTTGTCCACGATGCATACTCCTCCGCCCGTTGTTGATTGTTTTCTTCCGGTTTGTCGTTCAATTGGTGTCTGAAAAGTTCCGCCGCACACCCAGGAGATCGCCTGACTTCAATACCTGCCAGTCTCGTATGGTGCATAAATCCGCCTCAGCCTATCATGTCCGGGGCGGGTGCGGCAAGGCGGCGAGCCCCACGGCTCCATCCAGCTCCACTCCGTACCGGCGGCTGTCAGCCGATGATTTCCTCGATGGGGGTGCTCTTTCGGTACACCGTTCCCTGGAACAGTCCGATCAGCGAGCCGGAATCATCGCTCACTTCGATCATATAGGTGGCAAGCTTGGGATTGCGGGAAACCTCCCGGGCCTCCGCATGCAGCGTGCCGCCGGAAACGGCTTTGAAAAAGGAGATGCAGACCTGGATCGCCACGGCCACCGTACCGTGGGAGTTCGAGGCTGCGGAGAAGGCACAGTCGGCCAGGGAAAAGATCACACCGCCATGTACCGTGTTCACGCTGTTCAGATGCTCTTCCCTCAGCTCCAGCCTGGCACTGGCATATCCTTCACCCCAGCGGCAGATTTCGGCACCCAGGTAGCGGGCGTACCGGTCCCGATCGATGAACCGTTTCATGGTTTCCATGTCATCCACAGCTATCCTCCTCCACATCACCTTTCGAGGTGCGGGATCCTCGCTCTGTCGGTATCCTACCTCGGATTCACCGAATATGGTACGATCCGGCCCCGTATATACTTTACTTTTCCGATAATATAAAATAGCTTATATG
>JAFGQJ010000091.1 GCA_016935715.1 Spirochaetales bacterium | reverse complement strand
TTCCCGTCGTTCGCAACCTCCGGGTCTCACCACTTGCCCTTGATCCCGGAGATGCCGAAAGCCTTCAGGCTGAGTCTCTGGATGCAGCGCTGGAAGTTGGACTGCCCCTTCTTTATCCGTTGAAAGAATACCCCGATGAGCCCCTGTTTCCGAAAAATCACCTTGACGGACGTCGGGAACTCCTCATTGTCGATTCTCAGCACCGCATCCTCGATCTCCACATCCGGTTGGAGCTCAGGGGCGATGTCGGGAATCTTCGAGCGTACCGCCGCCCCGATTTCGGATACGTTCACCAGCTCGAAGTTGTGGACCTTGTTCGACGCGGGCAGGGGGACGGTGAGGGATCCCTCGAACACGGTCCCGGTGTAGAACCTGGGATAGAGACGCATCCCGTCGGTCCGGAGCTTGCGGTGAATGATATCGTAGACGCGTTTGAGGTGGAACTCCGGGAGAAAGGGCTTGATGATGATTCCCGATACCCCCAGGACCAGAGCTTCGTTGGCTTCCTCCAGCGTGATTCCACCTGCAATGAGGATGACCATGATCTTCTTCTGGGCCAGGCGAAGGCCCGAGGCCACGATCTTCCACATCCTGCTCAGCTGATCGATGTCGATGACCACGTAATCCGGCTCGAGAATGTTGAGATCCCTGATCAGCTCGAGGATGTTGTCCGTGACATTCACCTCGAAGCCCAACAACGTGTAGCTCTCCGTGAAACTCTTTCGGATCTCCGCCGATTTGGAGATGACAACCAGATTCTGATCCACTGGAACGCTTTACTCCCGAATCCCTGGAATCGGCGCCCCGCAATGCGGGCAGTTGCCGCGCGGAGAGAGATATCCTGCTTGCATCAATGATCCCACGCCGCCGGTGCTCACGCTATCAGAGTAGTATCAATCCCCCTGCAATTCAAGGCGCCCGCCCAGGGGGGCTGTCCTGGGGCGCCCGGCAAGGGGCGCCCGTCCTGGGGGGGCCAGCCGTGGGGCACGCCGCCTCCCTGGACAATTCCGCCAGCCCTCTGTAAAATCCACGAACATTGGGGAGAAAAACGACTACCGCAGTGAGCAGGGAAAGACGCACGGAGCTGGTGGTGCTCTGCCTGGTGACGGCGATCCTGGCCGGATCGGCGGCTGCGGCGGGATTGTTCTTTCGAGGAGACGGATCGGTGCAGTCCGTGGTCAGCCCCCGGGGTGAGCGCTACCAGATGATCGTCTCGGGGATCTACCGTTACAATGCCCAAAGGATAGTGGCCGAGGGAATCGGCTGGGATGTTTTCACCCTGTTCGCAGCCATACCGGCGCTCCTGCTGTCCCTCATCGGGCTTTCCCGCGGGTCGCTGCGGGCTCGCTTGTTCGCCATCGGCATTCTTGCCTATCTCTTCTACCAGTATCTGATGTACTCCTTGGCCTGGGCCTTCGGGCCTCTGTTTCTGCTGTTCGTTTCCGTTTACGCCCTTAGCCTGGTGGCGATCGTACGCATCGTGGGGACGATCCGGATCGGCGAGCTCGGCTCCCATGTCAGCGGCCCGTTCCCGGCCCTGGGGATGGGGATATTCAGCCTGGCCGTAGCCGCCCTGCTCATCATCATGTGGCTGGGACGCATCATCCCGGCCATGAGCGGGAGGATCGAAGGGATCCTGCTCGGCCAGACCACGCTGGTGGTTCAGGCCCTCGATCTGGGCCTGGTCGTCCCCCTGGCCGTGTTTACCGGGGTGACGGCCCTGCGCCGCCGCCCGATCGGATGCCTCCTGTCCTCGGTGGTGGTCATCAAGGCAACGGCCATGGCCGCGGCCATCTGCGCCATGCTGATCTCCGCCTGGATCGTGGAAGGCGCCCTGGAGATCGTGCCCTTCGTGATCTTCACCGTGATCGCCGCGGCTGCGGTGTGGCTCGGCGTCCGCGTCTACCGCAGCGTGCATCCTTGACACTCCGGTCACACTGGATATGATGGTACGGGATCTTTGCCGGGATCCTTTTATCTCTGAAGCCGGAGGAACGTCCAGATGAAACAATCTTTGATCAAGCTGATAGCGGTAATGGGATTGCTGATCCTGCTGGTCTCCTGCTATTCCATCATCGAGTCCGCGGTGGAAAATGCCGCGGCGGAAGAAACCGAAGAGGCGATGACCGGAACGGAGGATGATTCCGGACAGGCAAAGGCCGGAACAGGCGAGTCGGCCTCCGCCACCGCCCCGTCCGGCACAGCCGGGGAGCACAATATCGCGGGCACTTGGATCAATCCGGAGTACAATGACGAGGGCCGTTCGGCCAGGGTGGTCTACACTCTCAACGCCGACGGCACCTACACCTACCTGGCCTTCGATCGCGTCGAAGGCGGGGATGTGTACGAGGGAATCGTCAAATACGTCAAAATCTGGGTCGATGAACAGGGGCGCAGCTGCGGACAATCCGTCGTGACGCTCGGGGGGATGTCCTGGGACACCCTGGATCGGATCTCCACCGACGGGTCGACCCTGGAGGTTCAGTCCGGGGTGCGCAAGATCAATCCGGATGGCCCCCGCTACTCGATCTACTACCGGCAATAAGCGGTATCCTCCGTAGCCGGTCGACAGCCGACCGGGACCGCTCGTCCGATCGGTCGACGGTCGGTGAAATGATCATGAAACTCATCCGCCTCAGGACAGCAGCAGCGCCAGATCCTCCCGGGACAGATCCCCGATCAAACGCCTGTCCCGGTTGATGATCGCATCGGCCAGCTCCCGCTTGGACTGCTGCAGCTCCAGCACCTTCTCCTCTACCGTGTCCTTGACGATCAGCCGGTAGGCGAACACCTTCCTGTCCTGTCCGATGCGGTGCGTCCGGTCGATGGCCTGCGCCTCGGAGGCCGGGTTCCACCACGGATCGAGCAGGAACACGTACTCCGCCGCAGTCAGGTTGAGACCCAGTCCCCCCGCCTTCAGGCTGATGAGAAACAGCCGGCATTCGGGGTCCTCCTGGAAACGCCTCACCCGGCCAGCCCGGTCCCGGGTCCTGCCGTCCAGGTATTCGTACGTGAAGCCCAATGCGTCCAGGCGGGCGCGGAGGATCTTCAGCAGGCTGGTGAACTGGGAGAACACCAGGGCTTTTCGCTCCTCCGACACCACGTCCTCCAGCTGCTGGAGCAGAAGGTCGAGCTTGGAGCTGGAGCGGCTGCGGCTCCGTTCATCGAGCAGACCGGGGTGGCAGGCTGCCTGGCGCAGGCGCAGCAGCGCCTCGAGAACCTGAATTTTGGATCTTCCGAGGCCGTCGGATTCGATCCGCTGTCCCAGGCTGCTCTGGTAGTAGCGCTTCAGCTCGTCGTAGCGGCGCCGCTCGGCCGGCTCCAGCTCGCAGAACAGGGTCTGCTCGACCTTGTCCGGCAGCTCCGGAGCCACCTGCTCCTTGGTTCGACGGAGGATGAAGGGCCTGAGGTAGCCGGCCAACAAATCCCTGGTCTCCTGACCCAGCTTCTCGCGGCTCTTCTTCATCTGCTTCCTGAAGAAAGACACTCCCCCCAGCATCCCCGGATTGAGGAACTCGAACAGGCTCCACAGCTCCCCCAGGTGATTTTCGATCGGCGTGCCGCTCAGAGCCAGGCGCCGCCGCCCCTGGAGCAGCCGCGCCGCTTTGGCGGTGAGGCTGCCGGCGTTCTTGATGAGCTGGGCTTCATCCAGAATGATGTAATCGAACGGGTAGTCCTTGAGCAGCGCGACGTCGTTGCGCATGGTGCCGTAGGTGGTCAGCACCAAGTCGTAGCGGCCAAACCGCCCGGACTCCTTCCTGCGGGCCGGCCCGGTGTATTCCAGGATTCTCAAGCCGGGAGTGAACCGGGCCGCCTCCTGCTTCCAGTTGAACACGAGGGATTTGGGTACCACCACCAGCGAAGCTCCCGCGGGTTCCTGCCTTCGCCGGTGAGCGCCTGTTTTCTGCTCCGAGTCGCGGCGGCCCGTTTCCCCGTTGCGTCTTCGCTCCAGCAGGGCCAGGACCTGGACCGTCTTGCCCAGCCCCATGTCATCTGCCAGACAACCGCCGAAACCGAACTCGTCCAAAAAATCGAACCACCCCAGACCGTCCCGTTGATAGCCCCGCAGCGAGCCTGTGAAGCCCCCCGGGGCCTCAACAGGCCGGATCCCCGCGAAGCCCTTCAATCTATCCCGCAGATGCACGAAGAACTCGTCGCATCGGGACTCCGGCTGGCCCTGCAGGAGCAGATCGATCAACAGAGCCTGGGAACTGCGAAAACGCAGGTGATCGACCTGCAGCTCCCCCATTTCGAGGAGGAATCCCTGCTGCTTCAGCCAGTCACCGGGAAGGACTCCGAAGCTGCCGTCCCCGAGGCGAACCGTGTCGCCTCCCTTGCGCAGAGCCTTGAGCAGCTCCGGCAGGCCGATCTCCTCAGCGCCGAAACGCACACCGCCGCGGATTTCGAACCAATCCAGCCCTGAAACCACGTGAACGTCGACCGCGGTGGCGCTGCGCAGCAGCTTCCCCTCGGCTTCCACCTGCCAGCCCTCCTGCAGGAGCCGATCCACCACCTCGGGAAGCTTGCGTGCGCGCAGCTTCAGGACCCTGGCTCTGCTGCGGTGCTCGTACACGTGGCGGAATCCCAGCCCCAGCAGCAGCTCCAGAGCCTCCCTCTCCGCCCTTCCGTCCCGCAGGACCACCAGATTCTCCTTCTCGAAGAAAGCTCCCGAGTCCTCCGCCGAAACGCTCAGCACCTCCTGCCCGTAGGCGAAGGAGAGCTCACCGATCAGACCGCCGCCGGTAGCGGAATGGCGCAGCCTGTCGGTCCTGCTCATCCTGAGCCGGGGTTGGGGAGCGCACGCGATCGTGCCTATTCCCAGGGACGGATCGATCTCCAGCGGACGAAGATCGGGGAAGGAGAGAAGCTCGCCGAGAAAGCGGGGAAGCTCCTCCCTGGCCACGCTCAGGTGCTTTCTCATGCGCAGCAGGCTGATCCAGGGAAAGGAAACATCCGCCGTGTAGCGCACCAGGCTTCCTCCGACGAACATCAATCCGCCCATCAGCAGGAGCTGCGGTTCCGACAGGGGCAGCGTCCGCCCCTCCTTTTTCAACATCCCTTCCAGACGGACCTTCCGGCCTGACGGGTTCCCCAGGAGGGACAGAACGAACTCCCACGGAGACCCCCCGTCCCAGACGATCGGGCCCCGGCGGAGGATATCCGAAAGATCCGCCCGCAGCTGGTTCTTGAGGAACAGTCTTCCGGTTCCAGCCATCTTGGGCAGCAGCAGCCTCACCAGGTCCACGTCCAGCAGATAACCCGGACAGAGCAGCTGGATTTCCCGGCCCAGCAAGCGGTAGCTGTAGGTCTCCTCGTCGTAGGCGTTCTGGTAGGCACCCACCCTCAGCACACCCAGGATCTCACGGTCCAGCGGATCAGGCAGCTGCCACAGATCCTCCAGGCGAAACCCGCCTCCCGACACGGGCTTTACCGCTTCCCCCCTGTTCCGAAAATAGAGCTGCACCATGGCCCGGCCGCCGGAGAGGGTCTGGGGTATATCGAAGATGTAGAGAATCTGCCGGTCCGGGGGCCAGGAGCTGCGTCCGGATCGCGCTGCAGACACCTGCTGCCGGCGGATCCGATCCAGACCCAGCTTCCAGTCCGGTATCTGGGCCAGTCCCTCTTCCCTGGAGCGGCCGGACCCGGACATCCGCCGGCCGGCCGGATCTTCGGCGGTGCCGTGTTCTGTTCGGTTTCCGCCGGGCAGATCCCACAGACCCCGCTGAGCGCTTTCCGACTCTCCCGTGTCCGGCTTCCCGACAGCGTCGGGAAAACGCGCCCGCTCCCATCTTTCGAAAAATCCCTGTCGTTCGAGCTGGAGGATAACGGCCCACAGATGCTTGCAGGGCCGATCCCGATCGAGGAAATAAGGGCAGGTGCAGGAGTAGTGGACCTCCAGAGCCTCGAAGAGAAGCTGTACGGTATAGCGGCGGGACCCCTGAACGAAGGCCAGTACCCTGCCCGGGTCTCCCGGATCCGCCTCGGCCAGGCGCACCCTTTTCTGACGCTGGTATTCCCTGCCCCGCTGCCGAATCACGGGGAGAAAATCGGGGTAGAGGCTCTGCAGGATGGGGTGGCCCATGATCTAGGGCGAATATAACCCCGGCGGGGAGATTGGGCAAGCCGACCCACACACACGGGGCGGGGAACGGGCATCGACCCGAGTGATCCATGCGGGTCCGCGGCTATCGCCCTCCTCCTTCTAGCAATCCCTGAACTCGGGCCAGGCAATCCGGGTCCAGGCTCTGCAGCCGCTTCTTCTCGAGGTTTTCCGCAAGAATCCGGTGGATATCCGGGTCCGAGCTCTTCGCCCATTTTTCCAGGAGGGAAAGGCCTTCTCCCGGCAGATGCGCAACCAGCACGCTGAGGGCGTAGCTCAATCCCTTTCTCAGGATCCCGAAGGTCTCCCCCTTGCGCATATCCGCGGGCACCGCGGCGGCGTCCTCGAGGATCCGGTCGGCGACGTTCAGTGCGTAGCGGGCGAACTCCTTCTCAACGAGAAGCGGCGGATGGGCCAAAGCGGCCAAGACCGCGCGCCGCTCCATCAGGGATTGGTCGGTCGGAAAGCCCTGCGGCGCGGAAGCGTCGCTCTGCCCGCCGGCGCTCTGCCCGTCTCTGCCCAGCCAATCATCAATGATCCGGCCGAGCGCCTCCGGATCCCCCTCTCCCAGATGCTGAAGCGACAGCGCCACCGCCTCTCGGACGCGCCAGCGGGAATCACCTGCCGCCCGCCGCAGGGTTTCCACCAGGTGCTCGCTCTGGATCGGCCACAGAGGACAATCGCAGGGACCCGTGCACGGGTAGGCGCAGGCATGGTTGTTGTACAGAACCCCGAAGGAAAGCAGCGCGCAGAAAGGGAGGAATTCCCGGGGGTCTCCGCTGGGAGCTTCTTCCGCGGAGATTCCTGCCCAGGCATACAGGGTTTCCAGCCAGGCGGCCGGTTCCGCCGCAGCGGTTGATACCGCCCTGGCGAAAGCTTCAGCCAGCTCGAGGTTCGCTCTGGGGCCGGGCAGGTTGGACCGGGCCATGAGTTTTTCCGCCAGAGCCCCGGCGTTCCGGGGATCCCATATGAGCTCTTCGAGCTCCGCAGCATAGACCTCGGTTTTTGACATCTGTTTCTCCCCACCGTTCGGATATCTAGGTGCGGTCGGGATCTGTTTCGGATCCGCCGCAGATGCCCAGGCTCCTCATGTCCTTGAAACCACTATATCAGCGCTTCCCCGGGCTGTCGAGTCTGATCGCAATCATCGACCCGTGGCGGAGTCTGGGAAAAGACCCGGCTACACCCGTGACAGGCATCCAGCCCGGGTGCATCTTCCACCTTCACCGGGTTCAGGCTACAATTGCGAAAAGACCCATGAAACGAGCCGGTTATCTCCTTGTCATCCTCGCTCTGGTTCCTTCGATCGGAGGCTGCTATCTGCTCAAGCAGGGAACCTACCTGCTGAGGTACAACGGCCGCTCCCGATCCATCGACAAGGTCCTGGCCAGAGGATCGGTCAGCGGGGATGTCGAGGCGATGTTGCGCTGCGTCCAGGAGATCCGGCGCTACGCTGTGGAGGAGATCGGTCTGGAGAAGAACAGGAACTACACCCGCTACGTGGAGCTGGACAGGGATTACGTGGTCGATGTGGTCACCGCCTGCGAGGCGGATTCGTTTACACCCCACCAGTGGCGATTTCCCATCTTCGGCTCTTTTCCGTACAAGGGATTCTATGAAAAATCCGACGCCGATCGCGAAGCCGACCGTCTGGGAAAAAAGGGCCTCGATGTCTGGACCAGGAAGGTGGATGGTTTCAGCACCCTCGGTTTTTTCTCAGATCCGATCTACAGTTTCATGAGCGATTACTCCCTCTACGCCCTGGCCGATCTGATCATTCACGAGCAGACCCACGCCACGATCTTCATCAAAAACCAGATCCAGTTCAACGAGGAACTGGCCACATTTGTGGGCCGGGAGGGTGCGCTGGGATTCCTCAGGACTCGCTACGGTATCGAATCCGAAGCCTACACCCAGGCACTGGCCGGGTTGCGCGACTGGAACGTATTCAGAGACGAGGTCATCGGGCTCTACCACCAACTGGACCGCATCTACGGTCTCGGGCTGGACAGGGAAACGATACTGGCGGAGAAGCAGCGGATCGTAGGGGAATTCAACCGGCGGCTGATTTCACAGGCTCAGGAGCTCTTTCGCACAGACCGATACCGCTCGTTCCAGGGAATTCCCGTCAACAACGCCTACATCATGTCCTTCGTGCGCTACAGCCGGGACCTCGAGCTGTTCTACCGCCTGTACGAGAGTCGAGGGAGAGACCTGCGGGCGACCGTCGAGGCGCTCAAGCAGCTGGAGCGCCGCCGCGGGTCTCCCAAGACCGCACTCCGGCTGCTGATCAACGAGTGATTTCAGCTCCATTCGATTACAATGCTGTAATCGCCCGCAGGTTGCCGCAGGTCCCCCGGACTCGGCTGCTTGTTCATAATTCTTTATAGTATAATATTTTATATTAGAAATGAAGGTATTCTCAATTATGGTATGGTTTTTGCTCTATTAATTATAGAAAATCTATCGTAAGGCAACGGGACACGGATATGGAACAACTGTGCGAGATAGCGGACAAGCGGGGTGTGCAGCGCTTCGATCTGCGCCTGCATACGTTGCTTCACGAACTGGACGACGGCGACCAGCAGCTCGAACTGTATACACGCGATATATCATCGGACGGGGCATACGTGTGCAGTGACAATCCACTGCCACTGGACACCTCCGTGGAGCTGACTTTTTTCCTCCCTATACGGAAAAGGATAAGAAGCAAGATCCAAACCAACGGACGGGTCATTCGCGCCGACGAGGCGGGGATGGCGATCCGTTTTGAATCGCAGTATCAGATCCTGGCAGTCTGACGGGCCGCATCCGGCTCGACGTTCCACGCAGGACCTGCATAACCTCTGAAATTTCCACGGATTCTCCGACCTCATCCTGTTCGCCCCACGGAGCGGACGTGGATTACTTCCCTGGTGCTGGCTGAGATACTTCAGCAGGAGCGGAAAGAGGATCCGCTCACCCCTTGACGTTTCCTTCATTCGGAGCTATATTACCCATGATTTAAACAAATGATTGAAACATAGGGATAAATCATTTGTTTCCATTAAAAACGGGATGGGGGTTGTAATGCAGAGAAAAACGACAAACGCATTCAAGATCGATCTGCTCTGGCTGGGGTTGGGGTCGCTTGCCTATGCATTCGTTGGCTGGCGCTGGAGCGCTCCGGCGGCCGCCTGGATCGCCCCGGTGTTCCTGCTTCGCTTCTTCAGGAATCAGGAGAGGTGGTACGTGCCCCTGCTCGCCCTGCCGTGTCTGTATGCGGCGTTTCTGACCAACATGATCGGCGCCTGGGACCTGCCCGCAGCCGCCCAGATCATCCTGCCGGCTATCGTTCCGCTGCCGCTGATCCTGGTGCTGTACACCGACAGAGCGCTGTCGCCTCGCCTCAGGGGCATCGCCTCGACCCTCGTCTTCCCGGCTGCATACGTGACCGTAGATTATCTCCTCGGTTTCACGCCCCTCGGGACGCTGTTCTCGCTCGCCTCGACCCAGTTTACGTTTGCCACGATCATTCAAGCCGTATCGATCACCGGGATATGGGGGGTATCGTTTCTGATCGCCTGGTTCGCTGCGGTCGTTAATGCCGCCTGGGAGGACCATTTCGACCTCGGCTCATATCGAAGCTCCGGCCGTTTTGGTTTTTTGGGGAATCCGGCGGTGCTGTTCACTGCCGCCGCCCTCCTTCTCCTGGCCTATGGATCGGTCCGTATCGCCATCCCTGCCTCATGGAGGAAGACCGTACGGGTGGCGGGCGTAACAGCCGAACATCCAAGGGACTACTGGACGCTGCTGGACGTTGCAACACCGGAGGAGGAGGTCGACAGATACAGGGTGGAGATGCGCGCGATCGAAGAGGAGCTGTTCCGGCAGAGCAGCCGGGCCGTTCAGGCAGGGGCGCGGATCATTTTCTGGGCCGAAGGCAACGCCGTGGTCCCGGAGGAGGAGCTGGAGCGCTTCATTGCGCGCTCCAGGGATTTCGCCGGAGCAAACGGTGTGTATTTCGCACCGGCGATCCTCCACCTGCGCTACGGGAGCAGCCTGAATTACAACCAGGTCCTGATGTTCACGCCGGAAGGGGAGCTGGCTTTCACCTACCAGAAGACCAAATCCTGGCTTCCCGTGGACTCCGATGGTGTGATCAGAACCGTCGAAACGCCTTACGGAAATCTTGCCGCTGCGATCTGCTTCGACATGGATTTCCCGGGATTTCTGCTTCAGGCGGCCAGAGCGGGTACCGACATCATGCTGGTCCCCGGCTACGACTCCGAGCGTATCCGCCCCTTCCACACCGAACCGGCGCTGATCCGTGGCATCGAGGGCGGGTACTCGGTCATCCGCCAGGTGAATGAAGGCACCTCCATGGCCGCCGACTATAGAGGAACGGTAGTGGCCCGACAGGACTACTTCACGACCAAAGACCGGCTGATGCTGGCCGACGTACCGGTCCGTGGGACATGGACCGTATACCGCTGTCTCGGCGACTGGTTCGCCTGGACCTCCATGGCCCTGTTCGTCGGTTTGGCGGCTCTGTCGGTCCACCGCACACGCCGGGATCGGCAGGCTCTTCCCGCTTGATTCAGGGATCGTGGGATTCTGCGGATTCCACGATTCCTGTTGACAAAACCAGTGAAGGGGTTTATTCTTATAAAAGAATGATCGCTCGTTTTTTATTTGAACCAATAAAAGAATGAGCGCTCATTCTCAAACCAGTGTGCCGTGGAGGCGCCGAAATGGCCAGAATGAAGGACGAGACCAAACGCCTGTCGATCCTCGAATCCTCGAAGATGCTCTTCTCCCAGAAAGGCTTCTTCAACACCTCGATCTCCGACATCGTGCGGGAGACGGGTTTTCCCGTGGGAACGATCTATACCTACTTCAAGAGCAAGGACGAAATCGTCAGGACGATCGTGGAGGAAGGATGGCAGCAGTGGTACGAACAGGTGGAGCAGGCCTGTGCATCGGAGGGAAGCCCGGAGGCCAAGATCAGGATCCTGATCGACCGCTTCATCCCCAGGCTGTTCGACGATCTGGACTTCATCAGCATCCTTCTTACCGAGGCCATCGACTACACCCGCATCGAGGCAAAGGTGGAGAAGCTCACCGATCTGACCTTCTCTCTGGTGAAACCCATGCTCGCCCGCAGCCAGATGCTGCAGGATCTGTCGCGGGACTCGATGCAGGCGGCGCTGATCATCTTCTTTCTCGGGATCCTGGATGCGGCCAGGCTGGCCCGAAGCAGCTCGATCGGTCTCAAGGAGTCCCACATCACGGGTTTCATGAAGATGATCATCGAGAACACCTTCGGCGTGAGTCTGTGATGAGGACGGTGAAATCGATGAACAAACTGGCCGGAACCGTGGTCAGCCTGCGAATCCCCATCATCATCGTGACCGTGGTCGTCACTGTCGTGCTCGGTTTCTTCAGCAAAGACATCCGCATCAACCCCGACATTATGGGCTATCTGCCGAAGGACGATCCGGTAACTGTATTAAACGACTATATCAGCGAAACCTACGGCGGCAGCCGGCTGGCCGTGGTGGCCCTGGAAAGCGAAGACGTGTTCACCCGCCGAACACTGGAGACGGTCGATCAGCTCACCGAACGGTTCCGGCTCATCGAGGGGATCCGCTACGTCACCAGCCTGACCAACATCATCGACATCCGCAAGGTGGACGACTGGCTGGAGGTGGGCAAGCTCATCGACCCCACCCGTTTCCCGCTGCAGGAACAGGAGCTGCAAAACTTGCGAGCCTACACGCTGGGAAAGGAGATGTACAGCGGGCGTTTGGTCTCCTCCGACGGAAAGGCCACGGTGATCGTGTGCAAGCTCGAGGAAGGCACGGATGAGGCCCAGGTGGTCGCCGAGATTCGCAAGACGGTTTCCGATGCCGATCCGGCGGACAAGGTGTACTTCGCCGGACTTCCCTTCCAGCTTGAAGAGATCAGCACCCTGGTGGTGCGGGATCTGATCCGCCTGATACCGCTTACCGTACTGCTGATCATCGCCTCCCTGTACATCGGGCTGCGCTCCCTGCGTGGCGTGCTGCTGCCCCTGCTCTCGGCACTGATCAGCAGCGTCTGGGTGATCGGCATCATGAGCCTGTTCGAAGTGGCCTTCTCGGTGATCTCGAACATCATCCCCGTCGTGTTGATCGCCGTGGGCAGCGCCTACAGCATCCACGTGGTCAACAGCTTCTCCGAGATACCCCCGGATTCCTCGGACCGGCGCAGCCAGTCCCGGCGGGCCCTGAGCCGCGTGGCCCTGCCCGTAATCCTGGCCGCGTTAACCACGGTTGCCGGATTCACCGCCTTCGTGTTCGGCTCCTACCTCGGCATGATCAAGGAGTTCGGCATCTTCTCCGCCCTGGGGATCCTCTTCTCCCTGATCATCTCCCTCACCTTCGTTCCTTCGGTTCTCAGCCTGCTGCGCCCGCTGCAGAGCCCCGCCGCCTCACGCCGCCCGGAGTCAGGCTCTGCGGATGATTCGGCGAACCGCGGAGCGTTCTTCCGCCTGGGCGGGTGGCTGGTACGGCGGCACAGGGCCGTGTTCGCGGCCACCGCCGCTCTTGTCGGGATCAGCGTGGTCGGCATGCCCCTGATTCGCAGAGAAGTGGACATCCTCTCCTACTTCAAAAGAGACACACAGATCCGCATCTCCGAACAGATGATGCAGCAGCGCTTCGGCGGCTCCACCACGCTCCAGATCCTGGTAAAGGGCAATATCCAGGATCCGAAAGTCCTTCAAAAAATGAAGGAGATGGAAAACCTGCTTCGCTCGCGTGAGGAGCTGCACAACGTGTACTCGGTGGTCGAGCTGATCGAGGCCATGAACGACGCCATGGTGGATGAGCGGACGATCCCGGACAGTGAAGCCCAAGTGGCCAATCTCTGGTTCCTCCTGGAAGGAGAGGAGAGCCTGTACCAGCTGGTGAACGAAACCACCGACGAGGCCGTGATCCAGGCAACCATGGAGTCGATGAACACCCGCGTGATGTCCGAGCTCATCCAGGTCATCCGCTCACGAATCGAAACCCTGGAGGGACCGGAGGTCTCCTTCCAGCTCGGCGGTTTCCTGATAATGTTCAACGCCCTGGACGAAGCGGTGCGGCGCAGCCAGATCCAGAGCCTCCTGGTGGCGGTGGCGCTGATTTTTCTCTGCAACCTGTTCCTGCTGCGCTCCGTTGCCGGAAGCCTGATCGGGCTCATACCCATCATGTTCACACTGTTCATCCTGTTCGGCGCCATGGGCTTGAGCGGGATTCCCCTGGACATCGTGACCGTGCTGCTGGGCAGCATCTCCCTGGGGGTGGGCGTGGACTATTCCATCCATTTTCTCAGTCGCCTGCGCGACGAGTTCCGGCTCAGCGGGCAGCGCGAGGGCGCCCTGGTCAACACCCTCGGGACCACGGGAAAGGCGATCGCCGTCAACATGGGCACCGTATCCCTGGGCTTTGTTTCCCTGGTGTTCGGGACTCTCCTGCCCATACGTCGCTTCGCCCTGCTGATGCTGGCGAGCATGCTCGGCGCTGGTGTCGGAGCGCTGCTGGTGCTGCCCTCCATCATGATGATGAGCTCTCCGGGAATCTTCCGCACCCTGGTGCAGCGGGTCCGCCTGTTCGGCGGCAGCCTGAGAGCTCCGCGGCGCTTGAGCCCGGCACCCGTCGCTTCTGACCCCGACTATCAGAACGATCAAACCAACAAGAGAGGTACCAATAAATGACGAAACGAATCCTTCTAACCCTCCTGTTCCTGGCGTCTCTGACGTGCCCGCTCCTGTGGAGCCAGGATCTGTCCGCCGCGGAGATCCTGGAGCGGGTCGACAGGACGATATCCGAACCCGAAGACCAGCAGATGGAGGCGACCCTGATCCTGATCGATGACAAGGGCAACGAACGAACCCGGGTCATCGAGATGTATCAGAAGGGAGCGGAGCGCAGGCTGGCCCGTTTCACAGAACCGGCGGATCAGCGGGGAATCGCCGTTCTCAGCCTGCCGGGGGGAAACATCTACGTGTACCTGCCGGCCTACAGGAAGGTGAAGCGGATCGCTTCCCACGTGAAGAACAGTCGTTTTGCCGGAACGGATTTCACCTATGAGGACATGGAGGCCAAGAGCTACTCCAAGGCCTACCAGCCCTCGCTGCTGCGAACGGAGAGCGATCACTTCGTGCTCGAGCTGATCCCTGAGGATCGGGCCAGCGAATACTCGAAGCTTGTGATGCGGGTTCGCAAGGACACCTTGGTGGCCGACGAGATCGAGTACTACGACAAGGCGGTCAGGGCGTGCAAGCGTCTGACCAGCAGCAACTTCGAGAAGATCGACGGGTACTGGGTGGCCCGTGAACAGGAAATGGTCGACCTGATGCGGAATCATCGAACCCGGATGATCATGCGGGACATCCGCTTCGACCAGGGACTTTCGGAGGATCTGTTCAGCGAAAGGCAGCTGGCCCGCTGAGCCCTGCCGCTGAACCCAGGTCGTCAAAAAAGGAGCGAACCATGCATAATCACGAGAGCGCCGCAGCGACTGCCGGGAACAGGTCCGTCGTTTCCGCCATCCCGATCGCCCTGATCCTCGTGATCGCCGCCGTAGCCCACCTGGGCGCCCAGCAGCACATCCTGGGCGGCTCCCTGTCCTGCGACTACCGCCTGGGAGTGGGAGAGGATCTCGACATCCCGGACAGCTCCTTCAGCAGGGCGCTTGTGAAGCTCGACCTCCATGCCGAGCTCGACCCCAACGACAAGGTGCACATCTTCGTGGACGGCTGGCTCACCGCCGCCTGGGACTTTCCGGCTGCTTTTTCCGACGCGGAATCCGGCTCCGACAACCCCTTCGATTACCAGGAACTGTTGCCCCTCGAAACCGTCCTGCGGGAGGCCTACGTGGATCTGTACGGCTTCCCCCATTCGAGCATGGACCTGCGGGCGGGCCGGCAAAGGATCGTCTGGGGGACTGCCGAGCAGGTCAGCGTCATCGACAACCTCAATCCCAGCGACCTGGAGGACTTCTGGGATTTCGGGCGCCGCCTGCCCTCCGAAGCCCTCAAGGTCTCCTGGTACGCCCGGCTGTTTACCCTGGAGGGGGTCTGTCTGCCCCTGTTCCGCCCGGCTGTGCTGCCCGGGCAGATGTTCGACAGGATGCAGTCCGCCGTTCCCGATCTGTCGCCATTGGTGCTCTCCGAACTATCGATGGGCTACACCCTGCCGGGCTCCGATCCTTGGAGCAACGCATCCGCAGGGGCGAGGCTGTCCGTTTCCCTGCTGGGCTGGGACCTGGCCCTGAGCTACATCTACGGCCGCCAGGACTTCCCAGCGCCAACAACGATCACGGTCGTTGACGCCGGAGCCCCGAGTGTGGATGTCGAGATCGACAACCGCTACCCCCGCAGGCACATCGCCGGCCTGGACCTGGTGGGGGAGCTGTTCGGCCTGGGTCTCTGGGCCGAGGGGGCGCTGTTCTTCCCCGACCACACCTTGGTCACCGACACGAGCGGCGTGGGCGGCGGAGTCTCGCGGGAGGATGCCGAGTGCTACTTCAAGGCCTGCGCGGGCCTGGACTACACCTTCGCCTTCGGTCCGTATCTCAACCTGCAGTACGTCCACGGGCTGGCTTTCGAGAACAGCCGGGACGAGCTGCAGGACTACCTCCTGGCCGCGGTGGAATGGGAGGTGCTGAACGGCCGCCTCAAACTCGGTCCCCTGGCCGTGGCCCTGGAGGTGGACGACATCGAGGAGATAGCCGACAGCTGGGCCGTAGTGCTCAACCCGGAGCTGTCCCTCAAACCCTTCGACTCCGCCGAGATCAGCGCAGGGCTGCGCTGGATCCAGGGAAAGGAGGGCACCACCTTCGGCCTCAGCAAGGAGGAGAGCGAGCTGTACATCGAGGGTACCTTCAGCTTCTGATGGAAAGCCGCCGGCCGGGAAAGCGCACCGTCCCCCGGCCGGATACGCACTGCCCGCGAGGCGAATTGATTCTTTCCCCGACCTTGCGCTATGCTGAACGAACCGGAGAAGGGGAGTGCAGCCCATGGCGGAAAGAGTGGAAAGAATCGGCGAGTTCCTGCAGCGCATCGGCGTCATGAATCAACAACAGGTGCAGGAAGTACTGGATGCGCAGAACGCCGGAGACAGCCGGCTGTTCGGGGAGATCGCGATAGAGTTCGGATACGTCAACGACGAGATTCTCAAGAAGTACATAGAAGCCAAGTCGGCCTGGGACAAGTAGGAGAAGAGTGGGGGCCGCTTGCCGGGCAGCTGCTCAGCGGTAGCGCACGCGGTAGAAGTCATGCTCCAGCCTTTGGATGACGGCCTGGGCAGACTCGAGGGCCAGCAGGCGGAAGCCTTCCTCCAGCTGCTCCACGGTCAGGCTCGACAGCACCGCGGCCGTGACGATATCGCTGAGGACCTGCCCCGTTCCGAACATCTGGGGACTGGCGGGAACGTCTATCGTGATATTCTTCCGCCGCCAGACGATCTTCCCGTCCCGGTTGCTGTACAGGCTCGGGGTCAGGCGAAGGTGCAGCGACACGGCGCTCGTCCAGGAAGGAGCCTGGATTCCGTACTGTTGAATGTCCAGATCCAGGAGGTAACTGGCGCTCTGCCCGCGGTCGACCAGCCGCGCTTCCAGGGCTGAGGCGAAGCCCTGGGAGGTTTCATTCAGGACGATTGCCGGTACATTGACCGAAGACAGCGCTTCCTCCATCACCGCCTGCGCCTTCTGCGCCTCGGAGGCCTTGAATACCGTCGTGCCGACTCTGAGGGCCGTGCCTATGGGATTGTTCGAGTCGACCCAAACGGAGTAATCGATGTCTATGGTCGGCCCGGGAGGAACCCGCATGTTCGCCTTTAGGGATTCTCCCTCGATGCTGTAGCGGTCGAGCCTGTTGATCGTCGCACAGGAACCGAGCAATAGTACCGCCGCAACGGCGGCCGCGGTCGCTGCGGTGCGCAGAATGACTCTTCTGGAAATCTTCATCTTTCGCCTCCCTGTCATGTCTTGTATTTTAGCACCTTTTCACATTATATCGTGTCATATCGTGCTCGACGTAACGATGCCTGCTTCCTCCGGGGTCGCCCAGACTGTGACATTCTGGGGCTCGAGGCTGCCGTCTCTGTTTCTCCTCAGCTTGAGATAGCTTCCGGGGAAGGCCATGGTCGGCTCACGGAAGAGCGTCTCCCTGAAGGCGGTGCGCTGGAACTTCCCGGCGAACAGGATTACCTCCATCCGTCTGGACAGCAGCACGTCGCTGGGACCGACGGTAACGGCAAAGGGAGGAATGATGCAGCGGTCGCCGCAGCCGGCCACCAGGGCGTCCATGTCGACGGTGGAGGTTCTCACCACGACCAGGTGGGTCCGGTCCGAGAGGAACTCCTCCTCCGAGATGTCGATGTGTCCGCTGTTCGGGTTCTCATTGAAGGCAAAATGTCCTTCGGGTCCGACTCCCGCCAGGCAGAGGTCCACTCCATCCGGGGCGTGCAGGTCGAACATCTCGTCGATGAAATCCATGTTGTCGTGCCGTGGAAAGAACATCTGCTCCCCCGGCATCTTCAGCTCCGCCGGTATCAAATCGAACAGGTTCTTCATCATTTCCGCTTTGAAGCTGAGCGGATGGTCTTCGGGGACCGTCCGTCCCCTTCTGTCGAGAAACTCGTCCATGTTGAAGGTGAACAGGTTGCGGCAATCGATCCGTCTCTCTCTGACCTTTTCGGCGAACAGGGGATACTGCCCCGTCGGTCCAACCGGCAGGATCATGGTCGTCTTTTCCCCTTTGCGGGAGACGATGGTTTCTACCATGATCTCGGCAATGGCTTCGTAGAGAGCTTCATGGGTGGGGACGATCTCGATCGGAATCGCCGTATAATCCCGAAGCTCCTCCGGGGCGATCTTCTGCACCGTTTCCCTGGTGAGGGAGTTGCCGTTCTTGTCGACGTATGACCCGCTCATGGCGTCGCTCCTTTCCGGGTACATGATAGCACGAGTCCGGACCGCGGATCAGCCTCCGAAGACGGCGGGAAAGGTCGCTACCCTATCCGTCCCGGAGTTGCTATGATACGGCCAGCGGGTCGCGGCCTCTGCAGACAGCGGGAGATGTGCTGAGGGGTTCGCAAAGCGCGCCCGCAAGCTTTGCATAAGGGGGGCGTTCATATGAGCATTCACATCGGAGCGAAGTCGGGACAGATCGCGGAGGCGGTGCTGCTGCCCGGAGACCCCTTGCGGGCACAATACGTGGCGGAAAATTACCTGGAAAAGCCGGAGTGCTACACCCGGGTGCGGGGCATGCTCGGCTTCACCGGAATGTACAATGGGAAAAACGCTTCGGTCCAGGGCACCGGAATGGGGGTACCCTCGATATCGATCTATGTCCACGAGCTCATAGTCGAATACGGAGCGAAACGACTGATCCGAATCGGCACCTGCGGAGCGCTGCAGGAGGAATTGAAGCTGGGCCAGGTCATTCTGGCCCAGGCGGCCTGTACCGACTCCGCGGTCAACCGCATCCGCTTCGGCGGCTGCGATTTCGCCCCGGCGGCGGATTTCCAGCTGCTCCTGCAGGCCCACCGGGCGGCTGAACAGAGACAGGTACAAGCCCGGGTCGGCACGGTGCTGACCAGCGATACCTTCTACTCCGACGACCCGGACTCCTGGAAAATGTGGGCCCGTTACGGCGTTCTGGCTGCGGAGATGGAGACCACGGCGTTGTACACCCTGGCTGCCGGACACGGTGTTCAGGGTCTGTCGATCCTCACGGTCAGCGACAACGTGGTTACCGGGGAAACCGCCAGCAGCGAGCAGCGGCAGCAGGCCTACACCGACATGATGGAGATCGCGCTCCAGGTCGCGACCTCCTGAAATGACGATGCCCCGCTTCACCGGCCGACCTGCCGCCCGGTCTTCGCAGCACGGCAGGAGGGGGTCGAAAGCGCGGTGAGCGGGAACAAGGGGCGGAAAACAATCGTCTGGCTGATTCTCGACGCCGCCGGATACCAGATCACCACCCGCTGTATCCAGGCCGGGGTGTGCCCCTCCCTCGCGACAATCCGCGACCAGGGGTACCTCGGCGTCAGCCGCCCGCCGGGGCCGAACTGTGAGACCCCCCCGGCCCTGCGCGCCCTGTTTTCCGGCTCGGCTCCCCCTCAAAGCGGCATCTGGGGATACCGGATGCCCGATTACCGCCGCAAGCTGGAACGCGCGGTCAGCGGCTTCGAGGTTCCGATCGCCGGGGCCCCGGCTATATGGGAGGAGCTGGAACAAAGAGGCGGCAGCTATACCCTGATCAACGCGGCATTCAGAAAAGATCCGGCCTGGGGGAGAGACCACAGCGGCTTCGACCTGCTCCTGGACGGCTACCGCGGCCTGCGTTCCGACTGCGGCTGGATCCGCATGAACGCGGGCGCGAAGCAGGAGCGGCTGTCCCTCGCCGGAGCCAGACTCAGGGTCGAATCCGCAGGCGGCCGCGCGCGGGTCCTGCGGGGAAGAGGCTGCCTGGCGTCCCTGGCACCGGGGGAGATCCGGCCGCTGAAGCTGTCCCGAAGCGCTTCGGCGGTCGCTTATTCCACCGGGCGGTGTCTGTTCCTCTGCCCATCCTCCAGGCCTCACCTGCGCATGGCGAAGAATATCAGAGAAGAATCCGGATGGCTGATACCGGAGTCCGTGTATCACGGCAGCCTGTTTCGCTACAGCCGGGAGCAGGGCGGCCTGTCCGTCGACGAGGAGATGAAACTGTCCGAATACGTTACCGCCCAGATGGGACAGCTGGCCGTGTCCGTGGTCCGGGAGCTCTCCTCGAGCCTGACGATCGCATACTTCTCCCTGATCGACGAGCTGGGCCACGTCTACCTCGACCAGATCGAAGCTCTGTGGCCGGACGGCAGGGCTGCGGAGCTCCTGCGCCGCTGCTACCGGCTGCTCGACTCCTATATCGGGAAGATCATGGAACAGCTGGAAGGCGACAGCCTGCTGGTTCTCTCGGCGGACCACGGGCAGGCCCCCTACCGCCGGGTCCTGCACATCAATGAGCTGCTCGCAGAGACGGGTCTCGTGCGCCGCTGCCCACGCGGGGCGAAGCAAAGCGGGGCCGAGCGGGGCTACGATCTGGGCCGCTCGGCGGCCTACTACCACCCTTCCAACTGCGGGCAGGTGGTGGTCAATCCGGTGCAGGCCAGAAGAGCCGGATTGTCCCGGCGGCGAATCGCCGAACGGGTGATCGACTGTCTCGAGCAGGCAAACACGAGCCTGGAAAGCCGGATCGCCTATCTGGAGGGCGGGGACACCGATCCCTACCTGCTGTTCCTCTATCCCCTCGCCGACACCCACCTCAGCGGACGCCCTCATCCCCGGGCGGCGATTCTGGATGAGAGCCGCAAGGGGGGACAGCACCTGTCCCCGCTCCAACCCACCCCCTGGATCCAGGCCATGCTGGCTCTCTGGTCCCCCTCCGGCCTGCCCCTCGACCGCAAGATCATCCCGCGGCAGAATACCGATGTGAAGGATTTCCTGCTTCCCTACCTGCTAGAGGCGTAGCCGGGGTGCCGGGACGCTGGGTTCCTTCGGTCATACCGAGGTGCGTTTCGGGTCTTTTGCGTAGACGAGTTGACCCTGGAAGCGGCCCGGTTGTACTCTTCGGGTGTGAAAGGACCCAGGGACAATCCGGCGCAGCTCGACGCCGAAAACAAGATCCGTCTTCTCAAAGGGCTCGCAGTTTTTCAATCGCTGCAGGCAGAGGAGCTGCAGGCGATAGCGCAAAGCTCCGACTGGCGCTCTTACGACAGGGGAGAGCTCGTCTACCCGCGCGAGGCGGGCAGTGGGCACGGCGGGGGGAGAATCTATGCAATTCAGCGGGGAGAAGTGCTGATCACCAAGAGCGGGGATGAACATAGGGACGTTGCCCTGGCAACCTTCGTCGAGGGAGAGGGATTGGGCGAGCTTTCCTTCTTCGACCGGGGAAGGGCGGATACGGCGGCGCGCTGTGAGCGAGACACCACCCTCCTCGTTTTCCCCGGAGCGGCCGATGATCGTCGGGCTTCCGATCAGGCGGAGGAGCTGTTCCGCAGATATCCCCAGATCAAGGCGAAGATTCTCCGCACGATGCTGGCCATCGTGGCCCGGCGAATCCGCAATACGAATCGATTGATAGCGGAGAAGAGCCCGTGGGTCCAGGAACTGCGCCGGCAGGTGATGCTGGACAAGCTCACCGGGCTGTACAATGCCGGCTATCTGGAGGAGGATTTCCCGGGCATCCTGGAGCGGTGCTCCCAGGGGACGTGCTTCCTGATGATCAAGCCGGACAACTTGAAATCCCTGAACGACAGCTACGGCCACCAGGCGGGCGACCGGACGCTGCAGCTGATGGCGGATGAGCTTCGCAGCCAGTTGGGCGAGCAGGGCATCCCGATCCGTTACAAGGGGGATGTGTTCTCCGTTATCCTTCCCGAAACAGGGTTGACAGCGGCCCGGAGGATCGCGGCACGGATCAGAGCCGCAATGAGCAGGATCGATGTCAGCGAGGTCAGCCGGGAAAGCGAAAATCCCCGCACGGACCTGCGGATCACAGTGAGCATCGGAGTATCCGCCAGCCCTGGCGGGGGAAACTCGGCGGATCAGTTGATAGAACGGGCTTACCAGAACATGTTCACCGCCCGCAATCGCGGCGGAAACCGCATCTGCGGTCAGCTGAAAAAATGAGCGCAAAAACCGAATTCTTGAAAACCGTGCGCATCTTCTGCGATCTCACCGATGGGGAGATCCGGGGCCTTCTCGACCTGCTGCACCCGCTGGAGCTGAAGAAAGAGGAAATCCTGTTCGAGCAGGGCGACCCCGGTGGGGAGCTGTTCGTCGTGGAATCCGGAGCCATAGGAATTTCGGTCACTCTGGATGACGGCAAGAACCTGGAGATTGCCCGGTTTTCAAAAGGGGATTTTTTCGGAGAGATGTCCATCTTCGAAGAGGAAGCTCGTTCGGCCACCTGCTGCGCCAGGTCCGAGAGCCGCCTTCTGTCCATGAAGGACAGCGACTTCCTCCGGCTGATCGATTCCAACCCGAGCAGCGCCGCAAAGGTAATGACCCGTATGCTGGAAGCGACCCGACAGCGGCTGGAGGATACCGGCGGGTTTCTCTCGGACATGGTTCAGTGGGGCGAGGAGGCCCGCCGACGGGCGATCACCGACTCCCTTACAGGGCTGTACAACCGCCGTCATCTGGAAGAGGCTTTGGAAGAATACTTCATGAAAGCCCGGGACGGCTCCAGACCGCTCTCGGTGGTGATGCTGGACCTGGATCACTTCCGCAGGATCAACGAGACCTATTCCGAGAAGGCGGGCGATCAGGTGCTGCAGGCGGCCGCCCGGATCTATCGCCGCTTCCTCCGTCCGACCGATGTAGCAGCCCGATACGGGGGGGACGAGTTCACCTTCATCCTGCCGGATACGGATGTGCAAACGGCTCGATCGCTCATGGAAGATATCCGGCGCGCGATCGAGGAAGCGGACCTCCTGGCAGAGGTCCTCGCGGGCAGCGAATCCCGGACCGGGGACAGCGTCCTTCCCAAGGTAACCACCAGCCAGGGACTGGCCGGCTTCCCCGAGCACGCCTCCACCCCCAGGACCTTGAGGGAGGCGGCAGACGGGGCCCTGTACCGGGCGAAAGAGATGGGCCGCAACCGCGTGGTCGTGGCCCCGGGTTAGCACGGACCGGCAGGCATATTCCGGCTCCTTCGCAAGGGAGCAGGTCAGGGAATCCCCAGGGCGCAGCCGTCGCCTCGGGGATCGCTCGCCCCCCAATACACCCCCTGCTGACCCGCCAGAATGATCTGTCCGAGGCCGAACACGGGTCGGTCCAGACCGGAGAGGATCCTGAGGCGGTGCCCCCGGTCTTTCAATTCCCCGGCCGTCGCCGGGTCCACGCTGTCCTCAAGCAGCACGTCTCCGTCGGGGCGGCCCTCCTCCAGCTGAAAGCGGCCGCGATCCAGGGCGGCCTGAGGATCCAGCGCATCATCGAGCAGCGCTGAGATCACCTGCAGATGGCCCTGGGGCTGCATCATTCCCCCCATGACACCGAAAGCCATGTGCAGGCGGCCGCTCCCGGCGTGGGTGGAGAGCCCGGGAATGATCGTGTGATACGGCCGTTTCCCGGGAGCGAGCCCGTTGGGATGATCGGTTTCCAGCAGGAAGCCGTAGCCCCGGTTGTGAAGGGAAAACCCGCATCCTTCCGGCACGATTCCGGTTCCGAAACCCATGTAGTTGCTGTTGATGAAGGAACAGGCATTGCCCTGCGCATCGGTCGTGCAGAAGTAGACGGTGTCGCCCCCGGCAGCGCCCGACGATTTCGGATCCCCCCACAGTGGAGGCTCCATGGCCTGCTTGAGGGAGACGGCGGAGGCCCGCTGTCGGGCATACCCCTCGGACAGCAGCTCCTCGACAGGAACGGAGGAGAAATCCGGATCCGCAACGTAGCGCCCTGCGTCTGCGAAGGCCAGCCGCATCGCCTCGATCATCAGATGCATTCGATCCGCCGCCCGGCCGCGAGCCCGGGCGAAGCCGCAAGCCTCCAGAATATTCAGGGCGAGCAGAACGGCCAGCCCGTGGCCATTCGGCGGGCATTCCCAGATGTGACAGCCGCGATAGCGGGTATGGATCGGCTCCACCCACTGGGAGCGATGTTCGGCCAGGTCCTCCAGGCTCAGCACCCCTCCAGCTTCGTCCACCGCCGCAACGATCTTCTCGGCGATCGAACCCCGGTAAAACGGCTCTTTGCCCTGCTCTGCCAGCAGCCGCAGCGATCGGCCCAGGGCCGGCAGCCGTATGAGCTCCCCCGGCCGAGGACCGCGGCCGTCGATCATCAGCTCCCCCCCGTGACGCTGCCGGCTCAATAGACGCTCGGCTCCCTCCCGCCACCAGCCGGCGGTGAGCGGGCTGACCGGAAATCCCCGCTCGGCTAGATCGATCGCCGGAGCAACGACCTGGGACAGATGAAGGCGGCCCCAACGCTTCTGGGCATCGACCCAGGCTGCCGCAGCGCCCGGAACCGTGACGGTGTACGGATGATACGGAGGCAGACGGTCCCGGAAACCAGCGCCTCTGGCCGCCTCGAGGGTGAGCGCGCGAGGGCAGCGCCCGGAACCGTTGAGCGCCTCCACCTTGTTCCCTTCGGCCGAATAGTGGAGAACGAAACAGTCTCCCCCCAGCCCCGTCGAACAGGGCTGGGTCACCTGCAGGACCGCCGCCACTGCGACCGCGGCGTCGGCGGCGCTGCCTCCTGCGCGCAGAATGTCCACGCCGGCGAGAGTCGCGAAGGGCTGGCTGCTGGCTACCACACCGCGGATCGAGAACACCGGGGAGCGGCGGGATACGTAGCACCGGGACGACAACAGATTCATGCCTCTCTGCCCGCCTTTGCCGTGACGACCTTCATCGCCTCCCCCCGAACCTTCTGAGGAAGGCGGTGGAATATTCGAGGGCGTGAACCGGACAGGCGTCCACGCAGTGACAGCAGCCCACACAGCGTAAATCGACCACCGGCTGCCCCTCCAGCGCCCGTTCACGGATGCGGATGGACATGGGACAGACGGAGTCGCACTTCCCGCAGCCGATGCATCGTCCCTTCGTGGTGAGGATCTTCTGCCCTGCAGCCCTGCCCACCCATGCCAGCACGGTGCCCACGGGGCAGTAGTAGCAGTATCCTCGTCCCACCAGCACCGTCCAGAAAACCATGGCCAGCAGCAGCTCGACGACCAGGTATTTGTACCTCTCGAAGGTTTCGAGGGCGTACATCAGCGGGGGCTCGACGTCGAATACGATAATCCCGAGCCAGAAAAAGGTCAGCACCAGGCTGAATCCCAGAAGCACCCACCTCATCACCATCAGAAAGCGAAGCATGCCCCTGCCGAGCCTTCCGGGCCCGCCGGCCGGTCTGTCGGCCGTCCGGCCGATCAGGGGGAAGGCCGGATCGAAGACCTCCGAGGCAAAACCGTTGAAAAGACAGATGGTCGAGCACTGCCAGCGCCTGCCGGCCAGCAGCGTGCCGGTCAGCACGATCCCATGGATTGCCGCAAAGAAGACCAGGGCGGTGCCGACACCCCGGGCGCCCCATTGGATCAAATGCTCGCGGTAAAACGTGGAGCTTCCAGCGGCCAGGCGCAGCCCGACGGTGGACCAGGGCAGGGGCATGGCGAAGAAGTACAGGTCTGGGTTGCCCGTCAGCAGGGGACCTGCAACGTGGACCACGAGAGCCGCGGATGCGAAGCCGAGCAGATTGAAGCGTCTCATCCGGGGTATTTCTCTCTTCCTGACGAACGCGAGGGTCAGCAGAGAACAGACAACAATGAGGACCGTTTTGAATTGATTCTCATAGATCTGCCAGACCGCAAGCATCACCTCCCGTGACTGCGCGGAAGCCTGCGGCGCCCAGCCGAAGTTGAGTCCGGCTATGATCAAACCCAGGAGAATGTAGATCAGCAGGAGACATTTCAGGACCCTGACTTCCCGGTTCGTGACCACGGCAACGGTCATCGTAACCCAACCGACAGCATTATCCTACCCTCGGCCGGGCACGGTGTTGGCAGAGAAAAAAGTGGTCTTTTTATGAAAATGGACTACCAATAATAGAGAGAGAGGCAGCACAACACACCAGGCTCAAGAATGACGGCACTCGACACGGCTCCCAGAGTACGGACTATCATGAGGCGCGACACGAACCGTCTCCTCCAGATCGTCGAGGAGATCTACTACATCAAGGATCTGGACACTCTTCTGGAGAAGGTTCTGCTGGAGGCGCGAAATTACGTCAAAGCCGAAGCCGGTACCATCTATCTGGCCAGGGGACGGCATCTGTATTTCAAATACGTCCAGAACGAGGCCCTGTTCCGGGAGGATCGACCGCAGGACAGATACATCTATTCGAACAAGCGGCTCCTGATCGACAAGACCTCGCTGGCCGGCTACGTAGCCGCTACGGGGGATTGCCTGCTCATCGACGATGTGTACGACCTGCCCAGCAATCTCAGCTATCAGTTCAATCCCGAGTTCGACAAGAAGACCTCCTACAAAACGGAGTCCATTCTGGTTGTTCCGCTGGAGACGACGGATCACCTGATCCTCGGCGTGCTTCAGCTGATCAACGCGAAAAGTGAACAACAGGAGGTGATCCCCTTCTCCATGCAGGACAGGCTGTACATCACGGAGTTTGCCCGCAGCGCTGCCAACGCCATCGAAAAGGCCAAGCTGTCGAAAGAGATGGTACTGCGCATGGTGGAGATGGCTCAGCTGCGCGATCCGTACGAAACGAGCCAGCATGCCAAGCGGGTGGGGGCGTATTCGATCGAGCTGTACAAGGCCTGGGCTTCCCGTCACGGGGTCGAAGAGGAAAAAGTCAAACAAACGGTGGGAGTCCTGCACAAC